>JBIKOZ010000170.1:0-4812 GCA_044357745.1 Limnohabitans sp.
GGCAGATGGGCCGGGCTTTATTGGTGGCCTTGACGCAAAGCGCGCAAGGCAATGACAAAGCGTTCATGGATGCCAAAGTGACCACGGCGCGTTTTTATGCGGATCATTTGTTAAGCCGTGCACCAGGTGTTCGCGACAGCATTGTCGACGGTGCAAAGTGTGTGACAGAGCTTTCCATAGAAGCTTTCTAAGAGCCCCTGCATTGACCGCAATCGAAGATATTTCAAGATAACTGGAGACTTCATGTCAAAACTTCCCTCTGCTTTGGCCCATTTAACCTTTCCGGTCATTGCGTCACCTTTGTTCATTATCAGCAATCCGAAGTTGGTGATTGAGCAATGCAAGGCGGGTGTTGTGGGGTCAATGCCTGCACTCAATGCGCGGCCTGCTGCGCAATTGGAAGAGTGGCTGATTGAAATCACAGAAACCTTGGCCGCTTACAACAAAGCCAATCCAGACAAGCCTGCCGCGCCCTTTGCCATCAATCAAATCGTGCACAAAAGCAATGACCGACTTGAGCATGACATGGCCATGTGTGTGAAATACAAAGTGCCGATCATCATTACGTCATTGGGTGCGCGCGAGGACATTAACCAAGCCGCTCACAGTTATGGGGGTGTGGTGTTGCACGACATTATCAACAATAAGTTTGCACACAAGGCCATTGAAAAAGGTGCCGATGGCTTGATTGCAGTGGCAGCGGGCGCTGGCGGACACGCTGGTGAAAAAAGTCCGTTTGCATTGATCCAAGAAATTCGCCAATGGTTTGATGGGCCTGTGGCATTGTCTGGCTCGATTGCCAGCGGTGATGCGATTTTGGCAGCTCAAGCCATGGGTGCAGACTTCGCCTACATTGGTTCGGCCTTCATCGCAACCCATGAAGCCCGTGCTGCCGATGACTACAAGCAGGCTATCGTCGACTGCAACTCAGACGACATTGTTTACAGCAACTTGTTCACGGGTGTGCATGGCAATTACCTGGCGCCGTCCATCAAATCGGCTGGACTCGATCCTGCCAACTTGCCAGTTTCTGATCCCTCTGCCATGAACTTTGGTGGCAATGCCCAAAAAGCTTGGAAAGACATCTGGGGTTGTGGTCAGGGAATCGGTGCCGTTGATGCTGTGGTCAGTACAGCAGATTTCGTTGCTAAATTGAAGCATCAGTATGCGGCAGCACGTGCTCGCTTGGCACTCTAACTTCAAGAGCGATCAGGTTGAAGCCTGAACGCTCAGAGGTCATCGATCTCTTCAAGGCTTGCGCCTGCGTCCTCATTGTGTGGCACCACTTGGCGCTTTACAGCCCCATGGCCCACGGGGTGGCAGAGTGGTTTCCCCTGCTTGAAAAGTTTTTTCTTGAATACGCATTGTTCGCGGTACAAATTTTCTTGGTTGTAGGGGGTTACCTGAATGCCAAGTCTTGGGCAAGTACCGTCACAAAATCTACGTTTTATTTTTTCCCAAGCGTATTGTTGCGCTACCGAAGATTGGCTATTCCTTTGCTGACGGCTTTGAGTGCGGCAGTTGCAATCACAGCCCTTGTTCGGCCTTACTTTGATCATCCGTCGCTTTCAAATCCACCTGCGTTGATGCAAGTTGTCGCGCATATTTTCTTGCTCCAAGATATTTTTGATTTGGAAGCTTTTTCGGCAGGCGTTTGGTATGTTGCCGTAGATTTTCAACTTTTTGCAATGGCAATGGCGTGTGCTTCGCTTGCACAGGCATGGCAAGGTATTTCGGGCAAGGGTTCTGTCATACGCAAGGCATTTGGCTTTTGGGTGCTGCTCACCTTGTGTTCACTGTTTGTGTGGAACTTAAATCCCTTGGGTGAAGTGTGGGGTGCTTATTTCTTTGGTGCTTATGGCCTGGGTTTGTGCATTGGAGCGTGGCGCTACACAGGTTTCAAATTCAGTGCGCAAAGTTTAGGGTTACTGATTTGCATCCTTGGCCTAGTAGCGATGACATACCAGCCTAGAGACAGGCTGATGGTGGCCATTGCAACGGCTTTGTTGTTGTGTTGGTATGAAGCAAACGAATGCAAAGCCATTCATTGCCTCAAATGGAAGTGGATTTGCGAACTGTCTAACGCTTCTTACGCGATTTTCCTCATTCACTTCAGTGTTAGTTTGTTGGTGAGTGCGGTGGTCTTTAATTTCTGGTCGGAAAATATACCCGCCAATGCCATCGGCTTATGGGTTTCATTCGGACTATCGGTTTGGATGGGGCGATTGATTCACCAGTCCATTGAAATGCCAAAACCGACTTGGATGCGATGGATGCAGTGGGCTGCCACTTTGGTGGCAACCACCTCTTACGTCGTGTTATTTGGCTAAAGCCATTTGACTTTCGCTAACCTTGCCTTGGATGTAGGCCAGCGCAGCTTCAACCTGATCAATCAAGATAAGACACAAGTCGCCTTCAGACAGGCGAGCCAGGGCTGTGTCTATGGCGTTGAACTCACCTTGAATGTCTTGAACATATTGGGTTCTCAATGCGCCATGGAGGCCGTCACGCAGCAATTGAATTACTTCGCCATCGCTGCGGCCCCGTTGGCAAGCATCTTGGTACAAAATAACTTCGTCAAATGCCGTGCCCAAAATTTGAGTTTGGTCGCGAATGTCTTGATCACGACGGTCACCCGCACCACTGATCACCACGACTCGTTTTTGTGCGGGCATGTTGTCGACGGCATGAACCAAGGCTTGAATGGCATCGGGGTTGTGACCGTAGTCTGCGATCAACGTCGCGCCCTTGTAATCAAACACATTGAATCGTCCCGGCACGCCTTGAATGTCACTGATGAATGTGGACAGACCTTGTGCAATGATGTCCCATGACACATTGAGGGCCCAAGCGGCAGCGACTGCGGCCATGACATTTTCAGTTTGGAAGCCAATTTGTCCTTGGCGAGTCAGTGGCACATCGCTCAGTGGAATGCGAGCGTACTTCTTGCCTTGTTGCGCCACGATGCTGCCATTTTCTGTGTAAACCACTCGTTTGCCTTGAGCGCGGTGAGTGGCCAAAACAGGGTGGTGCGGGTCGAGCGCAAAGAAGGTGACATCACCAGGGCACATCCTGGCCATCATGGCCACCTGCGGGTCGGTTGCATTCAAGACGGCCATGCCATCGCTGGCAACATTCAACACAACAACACGTTTTAAGACCGACAAATCTTCTACCGTGGTGATGTAGTTCAAGCCTAAGTGATCACCAGAGCCTATGTTGGTGACGATGGCCACTTGGCAACGATCGAAAGCCAATCCCTCGCGCAGCAAACCACCTCGGGCCGTTTCAAATACAGCCGCATCAACATCGGGATGCATCAATACATTGCGTGCACTTCGCGGGCCACTGCAATCGCCATCGTCAATTTGGCGGCCATTGACATACACACCGTCGGTATTGGTCATGCCCACGCGCAGTTGGTTGGCTTTAAGAAGATGCGCTGTCAGTCGCACGGTGGTGGTTTTGCCATTGGTGCCAGTGACAGCAATGACAGGAATACGGCCGTTGTCCCCGTTGGGGTACATGTAGTCAATGATCGCTTTGCCAACATTCCGGCCTTTGCCAAATGAAGGACTGATGTGCATGCGCAAGCCAGGCGCCGCATTGACTTCCACAATGCCACCATTTTGTTCTTCGAGGGGCTTGAGAACGGATTCGCAAACCACATCCACACCGCAAACGTCAACGCCCACCATCTGTGCAGCGACCACCACGCGGGCAGCCACTTCGGCATGAACATCGTCGGTGACATCAGTGGCCGTGCCGCCAGTAGACAAGTTGGCGTTGTTGCGCAAAATAACCCGTCGACCTTTTTCTGGGACTGAATTGGGTCCCAGATCTTGTAATTTCAATCGGCCAATGGCAATGACATCGAACTTTATTTTGGTCAACGAGGTGGAGTGACCATCACCACGTCGGGGGTCTGCGTTGACTTTGTCGACCAGTTCTTTGACAGTATGGATGCCATCGCCGACGACCAGGGGCGGCTCACGTCTTGCAGCCGCAACCAATTTATTGCCAACAACCAGCAAGCGGTAGTCACTGCCAGGCAAGAATTTTTCTACCAAAACTTCGCCATAGCGAGCGGCAGTTTCATAGGCTTGGTTAAACAGTTCGCGCTCAACGATGTTGACCGTCACACCCTTGCCTTGGTTGCCATCTTGGGGCTTGACCACGATAGGAAGCCCAATGCTTAGTGCAATCTGCCAAGCATCGTCTAAATTTTTGGCGGGCCGCCCGATGGGAACTGGCACGCCTGCAGCCATCAACAAGGATTTGGTGAGATCTTTGTCCTGCGCAATGGATTCGGCAATGGCACTGGTGGTGTCTGTTTCGGCAGCTTGAATGCGACGCTGTTTGCTGCCCCAGCCAAATTGCACCATGCTGCCCTCAGTCAGGCGACGGTATGGGATGCCTTTCAGAACTGCGGCATCGACAATGGAGCCAGTGGAAGGACCGAGGCGGACGTCTTCATCCAAATCGCGTAGCTCTGTCAGGGCTAGATTCAAATCAAAGGCTGTTTGCTTCTGCACCGCCAGACAAAGTTTTTCAGCCCAAGCGAGAGCCAATCTGCCGACTTCTTCCTCGGTGTATTGAACAACGACTTGGTAGACGCCGTCTTCTTCGGTGGCCGTTGTGCGGCTGAATGTGATCGGGCAGCCCGCTTGGTTTTGCAGGCTCAGTGTGATTTTTTCCAGTGCATGGGCCATGCTAGCGGGTTGGCCAGGGCGCGAACCTTCTAGGGGTCCTACGGCGGGGAAAATTCTTCTCAGTTGCTTTTCAAACTCATTGCCGGGCATCATCTCCCGC
>JBIKOZ010000171.1:0-4805 GCA_044357745.1 Limnohabitans sp.
TGCTTGTCGTAGCACACCATGACGGCGCAGCCTTTGTAGTCAATGCCGTACTCGGTGTTGTCGTAGCCAATGCGCTTGATGGTGTCGCGCGCCACTTGGATGTAGTCGACGTGGGCATTGGTGGTGATCTCGCCAGCCAAAACCACCAGACCGGTGTTGGTCAGCGTTTCTGCAGCGACGCGACTGCGCGGGTCTTGTTCAAAAATAGCGTCGAGAATGGCGTCTGAGATTTGATCGGCGACCTTGTCGGGGTGGCCTTCGGACACGGATTCTGAAGTGAAAAGATAATCATTCGCCATGAGGGTTCTCCTAAAGTTTGGCATGCATGTTGGTCTGCGCTGCCTGTAGCTTAAGGGCCCCTGGCGAACGCTTTAGCAGATTTGTCCGAAGACAAGGCACAATCCGAGGCATGTGAGACATGCGGCTGGACAATTGTGTGTCGCCCTGCAAGTTGCTCTGTTTAACTCAGCGACCCCTATAGTTTATCAAAGAAAAAATGATTTTTTGGTTTCGTTTTTTTGCAAGTTGGCCTTTGTGGGCCTTGCATGCAATCGGTCAAATGGCGGGCTGGTTGGCCTGGCTGTTGTCGCCTACCTACAGGCGCAGAATTGCCAGCAATGTGGCGACCGCTGGTTTGAGGTTCTCCCAGATTGTGGGCGCCATTGGGCAAGCGGGGTCGATGTCGACAGAATTGCCGCGATTGTGGCTGGGCAAAAAGGTGCCCGTCAGTTGGGCCAACGATTCTTTGAACTTGCTGGCCAATGCCTACAAAGATGGCAAAGGGGTGTTGATACTGACGCCGCATTTAGGTTGCTTCGAAGTCACCGCGCAGGCCATCAGCGATGCTTTCAGTGATGCGCATGGCCCCTTGACCGTGCTCTATCGACCTTCCAAAAAAGCCAGTTTGGCGCAGGTGATGGAAAGTTCGCGTGCCAGGCCAGGCTTAGACACTGCGCCCACCACTTTGGCTGGCGTGCGTCAAATGATCAAGGCCCTGCGTGCTGGAAGGGCAGTGGGCTTGTTGCCAGATCAAGTGCCGCCACAGGGCATGGGCCAATGGGCGCCTTTCTTTGGTAAACCAGCTTACACCATGACCTTGGCCGCGCGCCTGGCCACGCAGACGGGTGCGCGCTTGGTCTTGGTGTGGGGCGAGCGATTGTCTTGGGGTCGGGGTTATCAAATGCATGTGAGCTTGATGCAAGACGGATTGGCCACCGATTTAGAAAAAAGTGTGATGCAAATTAACCAAGCCATGGAAGCTCTGATTTTGACTTGCCCGCAGCAATATTTGTGGGGCTATGCGCGCTACAAAGAACCCCGACAGGACGAGGCCTGACATGCAGTGGCTGTTCTACGGATGCATGCGTCTATTGGCCCTGTTGCCGCTGCGCGGCTTGCGCGTGCTGGGCCGTGCGCTGGGCTGGCTTTTGTGGGCACTGGCACACAGTCGTCGACACATTGTGCGCACCAATTTGCAATTGTGTTTTGTTGAAAAATCTGCAGCGCAGATTGACCAACTGACACGCGATCATTTTGTCAACTTTGCGCAGGCCTTGTTAGACCGTGCATGGTTGTGGCACGGGCCGATTGAAGCGGTTCAAGCTCGGCTTCAATGGGTGGGTTCCCCCGAGGCTTTTGCCCAGTTGGATGCCGAAGGGCCGCGCATTGTGTTTGCGCCGCACTTTGTGGGTTTGGATGCAGGCGGCCTGGCATTAACTTTGCGCGCTGCCAAACCTGTGGCTTTTATCTTTGTGCCTCAACACAACAAGTTGATGGACGACTGGGTCAATCGGGGACGTCAAAGAACAGGCAATGTGAAACCCTACTTTCGCCAAGAAGGCGTCAAGCAAATCATGACTGGATTGCGCCATGGCGAACTTTTACACCTTTCGCCCGACATGGACTTTGGCTCAGAAGAGTCTATTTTTGTGCCTTTCATGGGTGTTTCGGCTGCCACGGTGCCCTCACTCTCACGCTTTGCACGATTGGGCCGTGCCCCCGTGCTCACGATGGTGACGCGCATGACGCCCCAGGGTTATGAAATGACGCTGAAGGCGGCATGGGAAAATTTTCCGACAGACGATGTTGAGGCGGACACAGTTCGCATGAACGATGAATTGGCTCAAGCCATCAGGCAATCGCCTGCGCAGTATTACTGGGTCCACAAGCGCTTTAAAACGCGTGCTGAGGGCCAAGCATCGGTTTACAAAAACGACGCAATTTCTCGTTGAACCACTTCGGGATGTTCGTGCACCACCCAGTGCGAGCCGTTCTCAATGGGCGCATATTTCAGCTGAGGAATGTAGGCGTCGAGACCCACATTGAGGCTGTGTAACAGCGCGACATCTTGCATGCCCCAAATTAACAAGGTGGGTATCGAAATTCGAAACATCTCATCGGGTAACACCAGTTTTTCCAGGTCACCCATATGCGGTAAGCCTGAAGGATCGGGTTTGAGAGGGGACGCACAGTAATAGTTCAAGCCACCTTGAATGCCATGTGCCCAAGCTTGACGGTATTGTTCTTTCAATTGGGGTGTTAACCAAGTGGGTGTGAGACCTTTTTCAATGAATCCAAAAAGCATCTCAAATTGATTGGCACTCAGCGCCTGCGCTGCTTGCGGTTCACAAAAATAATTCATGTAGGCGCTGGCCGCAATTTGCGCGGTGTTGCCTTTTAGATCGCGCAAAAAAGTACCCGGATGCGGCGAATTGATGATGATCAATTTGTCCATCAACTGCGGCTGCTGATTGGCCAAGTTCCAGGCTACGCCACCGCCCCAATCATGAGCGATCATGGCTTTGAGGGGCCCTTCGGCAGACTCCATGTGTATGAGTTCAACCATGTCTTGCACCAAGAATTTGGCGCGGTAGGCCGACACATCGGTGGGCTGGCTGGATTTTTCAAAGCCGCGTAAATTGGGCGCAACGCAGCGGTAGCCACCCTGCGCTGGTTGAGAAAAATGCAGCAGCATGTCGTCCCAGACAAATGCAGCTTCCGGAAAACCGTGCAAGAACATGAGCACGGGTCTGCCTTTCGCGCCAGCCGCGCGACAACTTAACTGAATGCCATTGGGCAGTTGTTGCTGCCAAGTCTCAATCATCAGCGCCGTCCTCTTCAAGGTTGTCGATGTTCTCTAAACGTGCACTTGGTTCTGCATCGCCCTCTTCATGCGTCCAGTCCCACATCAATTGAGCGAGATCGTCCACGCCTTGTTTTTTGAGTGCTGAAAACAATTTAGCCTGTCCCCCGCCGGCTTGAAGTTTGGCAATTGACAAAGCCTTGGTGCTTTCTGCGCGCGTGAGTTTGTCTGATTTGGTTAAGAGCACCAAAAAATGGAGGCCTTCTTCAACGCGGGGACGAATGACTTCTAACAGGACTTCGTCCAGTTCGGTCATGCCCAGCCGCGGATCACACAGGAGCACAATGCCTTTGAGATTTTCACGAGTGACCAAATAGTTGGCCATGACTTTTTGCCAGCGCAGTTTGTCTTGCTTGGGCACGGCGGCATAGCCATAGCCTGGCAAGTCGGCCAATACGGCGTCGGTTAACCCCTGCTTGCCTAAGGCAAACAAGTTGATGTGCTGGGTACGTCCTGGCTTTTTAGAGGCGAATGCCAGCTGCTTTTGTTGTGTCAGTGTGTTGATGCAGGTGGATTTGCCGGCATTCGAGCGCCCGACAAAGGCAATTTCGGGCACATCCAACGCGGGCAGGTGAAAAAGCTCGGCGGCGGTGGTCAAAAAACGGGCGGTGTGCATCCATCCCATGGGAGTGATGGGCTTGGCAGGCGCATCATGGGGCTTGACTACAGCCTTCTTTCGGGCAGTTTTCAGGGGTGGCTTTGAAGCGGTCGCAGGGCTTTTAGGGGTGGCCATTGGGGTCAAACTTTCGGGGCATCGGAAATGACGCTAGCAGGCATTGTAGAATCCCATGGTTTCGCGCCTACTATTTCGGATGTCGCCCATGAAGTCAATGACTAAATTTTTGTTCGCCGCCCTCATTTCAACCCTGATGGCTGGCTCTGTTTTTGCCGCCAATGCTGCCCCTCAAGCCGAAAAGCCAGATTTGGCCAAAGGCGAGGCCATTGTGGGCGGCGTTTGTGCTGCTTGCCACATGGCAGACGGCAATTCAACCACGCCCGTCAACCCCAAGTTGTCACAGCAGCACCCTGAGTACACCATCAAGCAATTGCAAGAGTTCAAATCTGGCAAGCGCGCTAACGCGGTCATGATGGGCTTTGCTTCCCAATTGAGCGACGCAGACATGCGCAATGTGGCCTATTTCTTGGCCAGCAAAACAGCCAAGCCTGGCTTTGCCAAAGACAAGGATTCTGTGGCCTTGGGCGAAAAGATTTACCGCGGTGGCATTGCCGATCGTCAAATTGCGGCCTGCTCAGGCTGCCACAGCCCCAATGGCTCTGGCATGCCATCCCAATACCCCCGTTTGTCCGGGCAGCACGCCGACTACACCACCAGCCAACTCACACAGTTCCGCGATGGCATTCGCAAAAACAACCTTCAAATGACCCAAGTGGCGGCCAAGTTAAACGACCGCGAAATCAAAGCGGTTGCAGATTACATCGCTGGTTTGCGTTAATCAGGCTGTGGGCTACGACTTGGTTTGACGAATCAATGGGCTCTTGGGGCCCATTTTTTTTCGGCTGTACTCGTCTGCATTCGTCTGCATTCGTTCAAATCAGGCGGCTTAACCCTTTACAAGACGGGGTTAAGCTGGACGTTTTCCAATGCTACAAACTCGACTGAAAGCTTGCCATGCTGATACGCACCCACCAAGATGGATTTATT
>JBIKOZ010000172.1:0-4801 GCA_044357745.1 Limnohabitans sp.
ACAAGCCATAGATGTCAACCGCATCAATGCCCATGCGGTGCTCAATGGCGGTGCGCATGTCGTTGGTCCAAGGTTCAGCGCCAAAAATACCGATGCGCAAAGAGCTGCTGCGAGGGTCGATGCCCTGACGCTCAAACTCATCGGCAATGGCCAACATGTAGCTTGGCGTGACCATGATGATGTCAGGTTTGAAATCTTGAACGAGTTGAACTTGGCGTTCAGTTTGCCCGCCGCCAAAAGGGATCACGGTCAGACCGAGTTTTTCAGCGCCATAGTGCGCACCCAATCCACCTGTGAACAGGCCATAGCCATAGCTCACATGCACCATGTCACCCCGTTTGGCGCCGCCTGCACGGATGCTTCGCGCCACCACCGTGGCCCAAGTGTCGATGTCGCGCTGGGTATAGCCCACCACTGTGGGCTTGCCAGTGGTGCCACTGGAGGCATGAATGCGAGCACAACCTGAACGCGGCACCGCAAACATGCCAAAGGGATAACTGTCTCGCAAGTCGGCTTTGGTTGTAAACGGAAACTTGGCCAAGTCAGCCAAACTTTGACAATCATCAGGGTGCATGCCCGCAGCGTCAAATTTAGCCTTGTAGACGGGAGAGTTGTCGTATGCGTGTTGCAGCGTGGCTTTCAAGCGCTTGAGTTGCAAAGAGCGCAACTCATCGATGCTGGCTTTTTCAATGGGCTCTAAGGGCAATTGAGAAGTTTGACTCATTCAAATAACTCCAACTTATTCAGGAATAACCGTGCCTTGAATTTGTGCGCTCTTGCCTCTGAACATGGCAATGACTTCACCATTTTGGTTGGTCACCTTCATGTCGTAGATGCCATGGCGGCCGCTCATCGTTTGCTCTTGACCTACACAAGTGAGCACATCACCCAATTGGCCTGGCTTTAAAAATTCAATGCTGCAGCCTGCCGCCACGGCCGCTTTGTTGTAGCTGTTGCAGGCAAAAGCAAATGTGGAATCGGCCAAGGTGAAAATGAACCCGCCATGGCAAATTTTGTGACCATTCAAATGCAGCGCTTTCACGGTCATGCGAAACACCGCGCGACCAGGCTCGCACGATACCAAGGTCATGCCCATGGTGTCTTTGGTAGCCGTGTCAACGGCAAACATAGACACCCCCACTTGGCGCGCCAATTCGATGGCCGCTTGAGTCGGTGCCATGTCAATCCCTGAAGCTTGATCGCGCATGATCATTCGCCTTTGAATTGAGCGGGACGTTTTTCTAAAAAGGCTTTCACACCTTCAAAATAATCATGGGTTTTTCCCATGGCTGATTGGGTGTCTCGCTCGAGGTCAAGTTGCTCTGACAAACTGCGTGTATGCGCACTCATCAACAGTTTTCGTGTGGCGACCAAGGCCTTGGTTGGCATCACCGCCAGTTTTTCGGCCATGGCCATGGCGGCCGCCAGGCAATCATCTGCGACATCCCAAATCATGCCCCACTCTTTGGCTTGTTGCGCACCGAGTTTGTCGCCTGTCATGGCCAATGCCAATGCACGCGGCATGCCCACGCGTTCGACCAACAACCAGCTGCTGCCTGCATCGGGTATGAGTCCAATTTTGCTGAAGGCTTGAATAAAGCTGGCCTGCGGCGAAGCAATGGCAATGTCACAGGCCATGGCAATGGAAGCGCCGGCGCCGGCAGCCACACCATTGACAGCGGCAATGACAGGCATGCGCAAAGACTGGATTCGGCGTGTGGTGGGATTGAAGGCTTGCTCAATGATGGGGCCAGGGTCAGCGCGCTGAACGGCATCGGGTCCTGATGTGAAATCAAACTCTGACAAATCGGCCCCCGCAGAAAATCCTCTGCCCGCGCCTGTTAAAACCAAGGCCCTGATTTCAGGGTCGGCTTCAGCTTGGTCAAATGCAGCCCACAAATCGTGGTGCATTTGGCGTGTGAAACTGTTCAGGGCTTGAGGGCGGTTCAAAGTCACCAGAGCCACCGCGCCACGTTTTTCAAAGATCACTGAAGTGTTGCTGTCTTGTGTCATGGTCAAAGTTTGATGAATGCTTTAGAAAGTCAAAATGTAACATTAACCGACCGATCGGTTGGTTAATGTTTTCCCTTGATTGAAGCATCTTTTCCATCCCGTTATAGTCAGGGTGCTCGCATTGAGAACTTGATTGGAGAATTCTTTTGTCATACGAAAATATTGAAGTCCGCGTCGAAGGCGGCAAAGTGGGTATCGTGACCCTCAATCGCCCTAAGGCATTGAATGCTTTGAACGGCCCCTTAATGGACGAATTGGGAACCGCCCTCAAGGCCTTTGATGCCGACCAAGCCATCGGCTGCATCATCGTCACCGGGAGCGAAAAAGCTTTTGCTGCAGGCGCTGACATTTCAGCCATGGCCAAACATAATTTCAATGATGTGTACAAGGGCGATTTCATCACGCACAATTGGGAAACCATTCGCAGTATTCGCAAGCCCGTCATTGCCGCCGTCAGTGGTTTTGCCCTGGGCGGCGGTTGCGAACTGGCCATGATGTGTGACTTCATCATTGCCGCCGAAAACGCCAAGTTTGGCCAACCTGAAATTAAATTGGGCATCATTCCTGGCGCTGGCGGTACACAGCGTTTGCCGCGTGCCATTGGCAAGTCAAAAGCCATGGATTTGGTACTCACTGGCCGCATGATGGACGCTTCTGAAGCCGAGCGCTCAGGCCTGGTAAGCCGAATTGTGCCCACCGACAAATTGATGGAAGAGGCCTTGGGTGCGGCCCTGCTCATTTGCGGCATGGGTCAGATTGCGGTCCTTGCCGCCAAAGAAAGCGTCAATCGCGCCTTTGAAAGTGGCTTGTCCGACGGTGTGATGTTTGAACGCCGCCTGTTCCACGCGATGTTTGCCACCGATGATCAAAAAGAGGGCATGGACGCGTTCTTGAACAAGCGCGCGCCCAATTTCCAACACCGCTGATCAGCTTCCTTCTTTTTCATACCGTTCTGGCGTAAACCAAACATTGACCTGAGACGTTGAAGAGACACAGTCAGGAAACAACCATGAAAAAACTACTCGCCCTCATGCTTCTTACCCTCAGCGCATCTGCCATGGCGCAGCACCATGGTCACGGCTTCAGACACGGTCATGGCCATGGCCATGGCTATCATGGCAATGGTCACTGGGCCAAAAGTCATAGCGGTGGTTGGGGGTGGTCAGTGCCGGCGGTCGTTGGGGGCGTTTTGGTCTACCAAGCCCTGCGACAGCCAGTTTATGTGCAACCCAGCCCCATTGTGATTCAACAACAACCTGTCTACATTCAGCAGGACAACCTCACTTGCACGCACTGGACGGAAGTGCACAGCTCAGACGGCAGCATCACCCGCACGCGAACTTGCACCCAATAAGCCTCAAGGCTTAGCTTAGCTTAGCTTGGCTTGCCTAAATTGAGCACCGCATCGGCCACCTTGCCGGTGTCGCGCTCCAATGCAAAGATATCGCTGCCCACTCTCACAAAGGTGTAGCCAGGGTCAAAGTTCAGCTTCTCAACCAGCTTAGGTTCGACGGGAAATGTTTTGGTGCCTTGAGGCAGTTTTTCGCCAAATTTCCAAGCCACCTTGAAGCTAGCTTCGCAAGCATCGTTGCGCCAATTCATGCCTTCAGGACATTTGCCGGGGGACAAGGTTTCCATGAAAAATGAACGCACAAATTGACGCCTGATTTTTCCAAAGTAATTGATAACGGGTGTTCCAAACTCAGGGGGGAAAACAAACAGAGGCTCACTGGGCAAAGGGAACTTGCGCGACATGTCCTCTTCAGGTGGCTTGGCACCCCCCATGTTGATGTTGATATTGGGCGCGGGCACGGCAGCAGGTGCTGTTGCACCCGCCATCGCAACCACTGTGGTTGCAGGCGCACCTGCGCCCGCAGCAGCGGGCCCATCCGCCGGCGACTTAGAAGCCGGACCCGCCTCAGTGGTTTTAGCGGGCGCTTGTTCACGTCCCTTGGCCGGACCCTGAGGTTCAGGTCGATAGTAGCGGCTGACTGCGGCATGGTCAGTGCCCATTTTTTTCTCAACGATGGAGTCCATCACAGCACCCAAGGCCACGCTGTCTGAAGTGCCCAATAAGGAGGCCTTGCTGGAAATCAAAATGGACATTTGCATGGGTGAGCAATTACCACCATTTTTTTGAAGCCATTCAATCGCTTTATTTTGGCGCTCTTGAGGGTCATGGTTCATCAAAGCGACTTGCCTAAACTCTGCAATGACGCAGGAACCAGCCGGCGCACCAGCCGGCGCTTCAGCAGCGACCGCCGGGGCAGGCCTCGCTCTCGCTTGGGCATGCGCAGTGTTGGCCACCAACAAACTGATGGCACAACCCAACCAAAACTGATATTGATGAACGCTCAAGTGTTTAACTTTCATTGCAAATGGACAAGACCCAAACATTTGGCCACAACTTCTAATCGGCAGATGGTGCAATTACTTGAGTCAGGCAAATTGTAGCGAGCTTCGCAATGGCAAGGCTTTAGCAACAGGGATACAAACACTTGGGGATCGGTTATTAAAGGGTTTTAGGCGACGACGCGACTGGCTGCGGCCTGGGTTGGTCGCCAGTGATCAAATACCTTCAGAAGAATTAAGTTTCTTTTGCCGCAACCATTGGGTCAAGATGACCAAAGCCAGACCCGCAAATCCAGCAACATCCCCCACCGTTGATGGGTAAGTCAGCGCAACGCCCGATGCGACCAGTACCCATCTTTCAACAAAATTTGTTTTGAGAATAAACCAGTTTTGCAAGCCGCCTGCCAGGGCCACAATGCCAGCCGAGGCTGTGAAT
>JBIKOZ010000196.1:0-4135 GCA_044357745.1 Limnohabitans sp.
GCGCATCATGGCCATCACCCGCAGCCGCAAAGAACTCGCGGTGCTGGCCCTGATCCGGCTGGCCGCCAAAGACCCGGACGAGGCGGCCGATTTGCTGAGCCGTCGCTGGGCCATCCAGCTGAGCGCAGAAGAACGCAATTGGACCTGGGCCGTCATTGGCAAACAAGCCGCGCAAAAGCTGCAAAGCAACGCAAACACCTATTTCAACAAAGTCACACGCAACCAAGATTTAAATGATGACCTCCTCATTTGGAAAGTGAGAGCCGCCTTAAGACAAGGCGACTGGAAGGCCGTCATGGCGGCGGTTGAAGCCATGGAAGACGCCAAGAACGACGCTGCTTGGATTTATTGGAAAGCCCGCGCGCAATTGGCCACCAGCCCCACTGAAGCCCAGCGTTCGGAGGCACTCAACGCTTTCAAAAACATCGCAGGGGTCAAAGGTTTTTACGAACAATTGGCCTTGGAAGAGTTGGGTCAAAGCATCACGGCGCCCGCCAAGCCTGCCCCACTCACAGCCGCTGAAAAAACGGCTGCAGCCCAGAACGCCGGGCTGCAGCGTGCGTTGATCGCCTTGAGTTTAGGACTTCGCTCCGAAGGCAATCGCGAATGGAACTACAACACCAACCTGCACACACCGGGCGGCATGAGCGAACGCGAGTTGTTGGCAGCCGCAGATTTTGCATGCAGCAAGCAAGTCTGGGATCGCTGCATCAACACCAGTGATCGGACAAAAGTAAGCATCGACTTTGATCAACGCTTTCCCATGCCGCTGAAAGACACCGTCATCCGAAAAGCCAAGGAAGTTCAGCTCGATCCCGCCTATGTGTATGGCCTCATTCGCCAAGAAAGTCGCTTTTTGATGGATGCCAAATCCGTGGTGGGCGCTTCAGGCTTGATGCAAGTGATGCCCGCCACGGCCCGATGGACCGCCAAGAAAATTGGCCTCACCAATTTCCAATTGCATCAACTCAACGAACACGAAACCAATGTGGCCATCGGCACTGGCTATTTAAAACTGGTGATGGATGATTTTGATGGCTCGATGCCATTGGCCGCCGCCGCCTACAACGCAGGTCCCAGCCGATCACGCGCATGGCGCAAAGGGCCGGTTTTGGAAGCCGCCATTTGGGCCGAAAACATCCCGTTCAATGAAACACGTGACTACGTGAAAAAGGTGTTGTCCAACACCACCAATTACGCCGCCATCATCACTGGTCAGCCCCAATCCTTGAAGGCCAGATTAGGCACCGTGGGACCGCGAAGCGCACAAGCACCTGAGGAAAACGCTGACTTGCCCTAAAAGGCGCAAAAAAGTAGCTGATCAAAACCTTTCCACCTGCGACAAGTTGCGAAGATCAGGTGAGGGGGCTTCCTCATACTGGTTACCAGAAATCGTTCAGCCCCCTCACCTGATCTTCGCAACACTTTCAGCCAGAGAATCAAGCCAGCAACTTGTCCAAATTACTGGAAATTTTTTCTTCAATCTTGTCTTTGAACGACGCCATTAAAAATCCCAGCTCTAACTTCATCGTTAGTTGATTGGCTGTCACCAACAAAAAACCCTCAGCCCCTGCGCGCTCAAAGTTCAAGCGGTCTTGCACTTCACCTTGCGCGTTGGTTTCGTTGGCCACATAAGTACAGTCCATGCCCCAATCGGCCTCGGCTTCTTGGTGCCATTGCGCTGCCACAGCGCGAGCCTTGTCCATGCCCAAGTTGTGTTCTCGTTGAATCAAAATTTCGGCCATGCCTTCACCCTTTTTTAATCAATGCCACTTCAACTTGGCAATCGTAGAACACCGGTGCACGTCCTAAATCAGTTAACAACTGACTCGTCACTTCGTTCACATTGGTGCCATTGAGCCCGTACTTGCGCCACCAAATGCCCAAGCCATTGACCACCCCCACGCGAGCCCGCACTGACACATCGGCTTTGCAGTGGTACTCACCGCGATCGTTGAAAATTTTGACGGTATCGCCTGTTGAAATGCCGCGCAGAGCTGCGTCTTCAACACTGATTTCCACCAAGGGTTCTTTTTCAATGGCACGCAAACTTTCCACATTCACAAAGGAGGAATTTAAAAAGTTCCGCGCAGGCGGTGAAATCATGGCGAGAGGATATTTGTGACCGGCCACGGGCACTTCGTAATTGGGCACATGATCGGGCAAGGGGTCCAAGCCCATGGCGGCCAAACGATCACTCACAAATTCGCACTTCCCTGAAGGCGTTGCAAAACCACCAGTGGCAAAGGGCGCATCGGCCACAGGCATCGTCACAAAGCCCTGCGACAAGAGCATTTCAAAATCGACATGGGGTCCTGCAGCCGTGCGGCACAAACTCAAATCGTCTTCTGAAAAACAAGGGTCTGTGTAGCCCATGGCCTTGGCCAGCCCTCTGAAAATTTCGGTATTGGGTTTGGCCAGGCCCACAGGCTCAATGGCGGGTCGATTCAACAGCAAATCGGTGTGGCCATAACTGCCCTGCACATCCCAATGTTCCAACTGCGTGGTGGCAGGCAGCACATAGTCGGCATAGTCGGCGGTGTCGGTTTGAAAATGCTCCATGACCACTGTGAATAAATCTTCACGGGCAAAACCTTGGGCCACTTGGCTGGAGTTGGGCGCCACCGCCAAGGGGTTGCTGTTGTAGACCAAAACTGCTTTGATTTGTGGCCCCCATGCTTGGCTGCCAGGATGGTTCAGTTCGTTGCCAATGGTCGACATGTTCAAAATTCGCGGTCTTCTCGCACCCAATAAATCTGGCCGATACAAGTCCGTTTTGTTGACAGTGAAATGGCTGGAATTGCTCAGCAACATGCCGCCTGACCGATGACGCCAAGCGCCTGTGAGCGCAGGCAAACAGGCAACGGCTCTGACCGCATTGGCGCCGCCCTTCACGCGCTGCATGCCGTAGTTCAATCGAATCGCAGCTTGAGAGGTGGTGCCCCAGTCTTTTGCCAGCGCTTGAATGAGTGACTCTTCGATGCCACACACATCAGCGGCCCGCGCCAAAGTCCACGTCATGGCCCGCTCACGCAATGACGCCCAACCCAAAGTGTATTTTTCAAGGTAATCGTGGTCTAGCCAATCGTTGATGACCAGCTCACGCATCACCGCAAAGGCCAAAGCTGCATCGGTCCCTGGCCGGATGGGCAAGTGCACATGGCATTTTTCCGCAGTTTCGCTTTTGCGCGGATCAATGCAAATCAGTTTGGCACCCTTGCGCTTGGCCTCCTGCGCATGTCGCCAAAAATGGATGTTGCTGGCAATGGAGTTACTGCCCCAGATGATGATCAATTTGGATTCAGAGAAAAACTCCGTTTTCATGCCCAGCTTGCCACCCAAGGTGTAGGTCAAGCCTTCACTGCCGGCCGAAGCACAAATGGTCCGGTCTAGAAGAGAGGCACCCAATTGATGAAAGAACCTTGACGCCATGGCCTCGCCCTGTACCCAGCCCATGGTCCCCGCATAGCTGTAGGGCAAGATGGCCTGAGGGTCGGTGGCGGCAATGCGTTGAAGGTTGGCGGCAATGTCCGCAATGGCTTCTTCCCAACTGACGGGCTCAAATTGTCCCAAGCCTTTGGGCCCGATCCGCTTGAGAGGGTGGGTTAGGCGTTGGGGGCTGTAAGTGCGTTCGGTATACCGAGAAACCTTGGTGCACAGCACCCCCTGGGTGTGCAGGTGGTCGGGATTGCCTTGTACTTTGACGGCGCGGCCGTTTTCCACAGTGGTGAGCAAGGCGCAGGTGTCGGGGCAGTCGTGCGGGCACAAACCCCGTACGACGGCATTTTTTTCGAGCACAAAATCGGTCATGGCTTCATTCTAAAAGGGTATTTTTGGGGATAACCCTGAAAATCAATGTCCCCCCACGTTCAAAAGGGTTGTAGCGCATCCGCGCGACTCTCGCTAGACTGTGGTTATGAAAATGATCGACACCATCCTCTCAGACGCGGCCAGCATAGCGGCTATTCGCAAAGACATCCATGCGCACCCCGAATTGTGCTTCCAAGAAGTTCGCACTGCCGATGTGGTGGCCAAGCAATTGACCGATTGGGGCATCCCCATTCACCGCGGCATGGGCACCACCGGTGTGGTGGGCATTGTGCATGGCCGCGATGGCGGTGCTTGCGGTCGCGGC
>JBIKOZ010000173.1:0-4742 GCA_044357745.1 Limnohabitans sp.
TAATTTGAGTGACTTTTTAAGTGGCGACAAAACTTTGAAAGAAATCATTGTCACGACACGCCAAGGCGTCAAGCTTGTTCCTGGTAGCTCTGGGCGACAAGACATGGCTGCTTTGGATGAGCTGGGTGCGGCCAGAATTGTGCAGGCATTCAGTAGCCTCGAAGACCCCATCGATGTCTTGATTGTTGACATGGCAGCTGGCATTGCGCCGTCTGTGATCACTTTCTTAGCTGCTTGCGAGAGGCGTTTTGTGGTGGTCAAGGACGACCCGTCTTCCATCGCTGACGCCTATGGCACCATTAAAATCATGATCCAAGACCATGCCTTGGATGAAATTTATCTCATACCCAACGGGGTGGGAAGCGCGCAAGAAGGCTACCAACTTTTTGAACGAATCAACAATGTGTGTGCGCGGTTTTTAAACCGATCGGTTCGCTATTTGGGTTCCATCGTCAATGACGAGATGATTCTTCAAGCGCATAAAAAATACATGCCTGTCCTTGAGTTTGCGCCCACCAGCGCCTCATCGCGGGATTTCCGTCTGTTGGCCAAATCAGTTTTGGACTTGCCCAATGTGGAGCCGCCTTCAGGCGGTTTGCAGTTCTTCATGGAGCGTCGACTGGCTCAAGCCAGCGTTTGAAATCCATGGCAACTAGCTCAACCCGCCTTTACGAAGAGGTCCAAAATAACAGTGAAGCCTTGGTCATGGCCCATTTGGGCATGGTTAAGCGTGTTGCTTTGCACCTGAAAGTGAGATTGCCTCCATTTATGGAGCTGGATGAGCTGATTCAAGTGGGCATGATTGGCTTGCTGGAAGCTGCCAGGGCCTACAACCCCTCCAAGGGCATTGAGTTCGAGAACTTTGCGCACAGTCGGGTTCGAGGTGCTATTTTGGACGAGGTGCGACGCTTGTCTTTTTTACCGCGTTCTGCGGTGGCCATCAACAAATCGCACAGCGAAGCCACGCATGAATTGGCTGCAGAGCTTGGCCGAACCCCCACACAGGCTGAGTTGGCCGACCATATGGGAAAAGACATTGAGCTGTTTCACAAAGAGCGCACCCAAGCCCGGCGCTTCGAGACGTATTCAATGGAAGTGGTCACTGAGGAGGTGATGAGCATTGCCACCGACGCTTCGCAGCAACCTGAAGCCATTGTGGAGCACGAACAATTTATGGGCGTCCTCACGGATGCCATTGCTGATTTGCCAGAGCGCGACCAATTGTTAATGAATTTGTACTACGTTGAAGAACTCAACTTAAAAGAAATTGGCGAAGTTTTGGGCGTGACCGAGTCCAGGGTCAGTCAATTGCTCACTGCGGTGGTCAAAAAACTGCGCGGCACCTTGAAAGTTGAGCCTGTGAATGGCGGCAAAGCCAAGGCTGGAAAGGCATAAAGATGCTTCAAAGCGGCAACATCTTTCCGCTTGAGTTGCCCTTTCGTGCAATTTCGGGCCATTTTGAAACAATCATCTCAAGTTACAAGTTAAGACTCCGATACCAGCAGTGTCTGGATCATAAGGAGTACGACATCATGAGATTAAATTTCAAAGCCATGGAAAGCTACGGCGAAGGTAACAATGCTTCACAAGCCATGGTTGCCGATAAAGTTGAATTGATTCAGATGCTATTTGATGGCCTCTTAGACAGCTTGGTGACAGCGCGTGGCCACATTCAGCGCGGTTCCATCGAGGACAAGAACAAAAGCTTGGTTCGTGCGGGTCGCATTGTGATTGGCTTGCAAGGCGCACTTGACCTTGAAAAAGGCGGTGATTTGGCCCGCAACTTGCATGAGCTGTACAGTTACGTGACACGCCGCTTGGTTTATGTGAATGCACATAACGATCTGGCTGTGTTGGAAGAAGTCCAAACCTTGATGGGTGAAATTCGTCAGGCTTGGCGTGATGTTCCTAATTTGTTGCCAAAATCAACACCTGCCGCAGGTGTGCCCATGTCTGCAGCAATGCATTGAGGGTTGCGCCTAACAAGGTGCAGATGGATGGTGACTTTGACGGGCGACGCTGGGAATTCCTAGCCGCCCGTTTGGCCGTTTTTGGAGAGAAATATGAATGCGATTATTGGTATCGTTGTTTTGATGGTCTGCGTGTTCGGCGGTTTTATCATGGCCGGCGGAAGCATGAAGCCGATTATCAAATCCGCGCCGATTGAGACCTTCATTATTTTGGGCGCTGGTATTGGCGGCATGCTCATTGGCAACAGCATGGACATTTTCAAGGGTGCCTTGGCTGGCATGGGCAAAGTGTTCAAGGGCCCTGCTTATAAAAAAGAAGATTATTTGAGTACCATTTTTGTGGTGTCAAAAATCATGAAGACGCTTAAAACCGAGGGCCCTGTGGCCCTTGAGGCGCACATTGAAAACCCAGAATCCAGCGCCATCTTTGGCGAGTACCCTAAAATTTTGCATGACCATGCCTTGTTGGATTTGGTTTGCAACACGGTTCGTTTGATGGTGGTCTCCACCAGCCCCCTAAGCCCTTATGCGGTGGAAGACGTGATGGACCTGTCCATCAAAACACACCACCACGATGCCCTGAAAGCACAATCTGCTTTGGCCACCTTGGCCGGTGCGCTGCCCGCTTTGGGTATTGTGGCTTGCGTGTTGGGTGTGGTGAAAACCATGGACGCGATTGACCAACCGCCTGCCGTTCTGGGTGCCATGATTGGTGGCGCTTTGGTGGGAACGTTCTTGGGCGTGTTCATGGCTTATGGCTTCATTGAACCCATGGCCTCGCGCTTGGCGCAGATCATTGACGATGAAGGTCAAATTTACAAAGTGGTGAAACAAATCATCATTGGCACATTGCATGGCCATCCCATGCCCCTGATCATTGAAGCGGCAAGGGCAGGTATCAGCCATCACAATCAGCCAAGTTTTGCTGAAGTGTTTGACGGGTTGAGAGGCTAAGCAGCATGGCTGAGGCAGTTTTAGAGGCCCCTACAGAAGAAGCAGTTGCTGAAGCAGTGCCTGCTGAAGCACTGGTGGCTGACGCGGCAGAGGCTACGCCTGAAGCTGCGGCAGAAGCAGCGCCGCTCATCCCTGAAGAAGCCGATCCCGATGCCCCGGTGGTGGTGGCACCCACCATCACCATCAAAAAAATCATGGACGACGGGCACGCTGGTGCTCACGGTGGAGCTTGGAAAATTGCGCTGGCCGACATGATGACCGCCATGATGGCCTTCTTCTTGTTGATGTGGCTGTTGGGCGCGTCCAATGCCGATCAACGCAAAAGCGTTGCAGACTATTTCAAGCCCACTTCGCAAAGCAATGTGACCATGGGCAAGCTGGCTGGCTCCGATGGCATGTTGGGCGGCTCCTCTGTCATTGATACCGATGGCTTTCCATTCCAAGCCAAACAAACCAATATGCTGAACATGGTGACGCCGCGTTCGCAGGGCGGACCCACCGAGAACGATCCATCGCCTCAGGGCGCTGACAGCAAAGAGTCTGGGCAAGACGGCGATCCTGGCAAAAAAGGCAAGGAAGCAGCCGACCAAGCCAACTTTGACAAGATGGAAAAAGAAATCAAAGAAGCCATGGCCAAGAATCCTAAATTGGACAACTTGAAGGATCAAGTGCAGTTTGCGCGCGACAAGGATGGCTTGCGAATCGAAATTATCGACAAAGCAGACTTTGCCATGTTTGGTTTGGGAAGCACGTCGATGACGCCCAGGGCGCAAGCACTTCTGGCCGAAGTGGGCAAAACATTAGCGAGCATGCCCAACAAAGTGGCCATTCGTGGCCACACGGACAGTGCCAAGTTTGCCAATACGGATGGGCGCAACAACTGGTCCCTGTCGGCTGAACGGGCCGAGGAAACCAGAAAAATCATCGAGAAAAAAGGCATCCCGGATGGGCGATTTGCCAAGATCGAGGGTGTGGCCGACACCGCGCCCTACAACGCCAATGACCCCAAGGATCCGCGAAACCGGCGAATCAGTATCACGGTGATGAACCAATAACCCTTCCAAAAGCAGCTTTTTAAGCTGCTTTTTTTTCGCCCCTTGACCCCAGTAAGTCCCCCCGTCATAATTACTTTAAGTTTCAACTATTGAAGTTGAAACAATTAATTTGGGGCAAGGAACTGTAAAATGAAAATCGTGTGTTTAGGCGGGGGTCCCGCAGGACTTTACTTTGGCTTGCTGATGAAATTGCGGCATCCCGAGCACCACATCATGGTGCTTGAGCGCAACAAGCCGTACGACACTTTTGGTTGGGGCGTGGTGTTTTCAGATGCCACCATGTCCAAGTTGCAAGTGTCCGACCCTAGCACAGCTTCAGAAATTTTAGGATCTTTCAACCATTGGGATGACATCGCGGTGCATTTCAAAGGGGAGACCATGCGTTCGGGTGGTCATGGTTTTTGTGGCATTGGTCGAAAGCGTTTGCTGAACATTCTGCAAAAGCGTTGTGAAGAGCTGGGCGTTGAGTTGCTGTTCGAGCAAGAAGTCGATGCCAATGCAGACGTAGCCGCCATGTACCAAGCCGATTTGGTCATTGCTTGTGATGGCATTAACTCCAGGGTGCGCACGCGCTTTGCCAGTACCTACCAGCCCGACATTGACGAACGTGATTGCCGCTTTGTTTGGTTGGGCACGCGCAAACTGTTTGATGCCTTCACCTTTGCCATTGAAGAAACCGAGCACGGCTGGTTTCAAGCGCATGCTTATCAGTTTGATGGCGATACCTCCACCTTCATTGTGGAAACACCAGAGTCTGTTTGGC
>JBIKOZ010000174.1:0-4712 GCA_044357745.1 Limnohabitans sp.
CCAAGTTTTTTTTCAAATTGGCATCTTGTGCCCAAAGGCAACTGCTGGCCATCAGCATCAAGGCAGCTGTGAAGGTTCGAGTCAAACGCATGCGATGGGTATCCTCAGAGGGTCACTAGGGTTGAGTAGGGGTTATTTGGAAGGGGCGTGCATGGCTTGGTGGGCCATCCATTTTTTCACAGGGACGAGTTGGTTAAAGCGCGACATGCCCCAATTGCGAATTTTTTGCAAAGGCAAGGAGGGCTGCGCAAACAGCACTTGAAGGCCATCGGTCACGCAGCTCATGGCCAACACTTCTGCTTGGCGCGCACGGGCATACCGGCGCATCAATTTAGGATCACTCAAGGGCCTCCAAAATTCTTTGGCCTGAATAACGCGGGCTAATTCGAGCGCATCACCCAAGCCGATGTTCAGGCCTTGGCCAGCCAAGGGGTGAATGGCGTGAGCCGCATCGCCCGCCAGTGCGAAGGCACGAACTTGATTTGAGGTGAACGGGGACGGTATGATGCCGGTCCATTGCTTGGCTCTGGCCAGTTGCAAGGGCCAAACAGCACGCTCACTGATGAGGTGAAGATTGCCAGCGATCCCTTGACTGGCTTTGAAAAGCTGATGACAAAAATCTGCTTCGTCCGCATTGAGTAGTTCTTGTGCGCGAGTCGGCGTGAGTGACCACACGATGGCCCACTCATGGCTGGCTTCACCGCCAATGGGCAAGAATGCCAAAATTTCAGGACCATGGGTGTTTTGAAACCATTGCCTGGCCACTTGGCCATGGGGAGACGTGCTGTGTATGCGGCAGGCCAGCGCGTGTTGCGCGTAGTGCTTGACATCAAACTCAATGCCCAGCTCTGCGCGAGTTTGACTGGCCCGACCTTCGCAGATCACGGTCAGCGGTGCCTCCACGGCTTCGGTGGTGTTTTCAATCAGTGTTTGAAAACCAACGGCAGTCGATAGATTGTTCTCAAGGGTGGGTACGTCAACCATCCAGTTCAAGGCGTCAACACCTTGTTCCGTCGCGTCAAATTCAAGCCTGCCGTTTTGGTCGCCTTCAATGTGCATTTTCAGGATGGGCGTGCATGCAGCACCCTCAGGCCAGCAATGCAAATCGGTCAACAACTGCTTGGCCGCCAAATTAAGCGAGTAGGCGCGAACATCGCTGTGACCCGCAGTCAAATTGGAGGGGTTGTGCACCAAGGCCACCCGCAGTCGTTGTGACGCGAGCATCAGCGCTAAGCTGCGCCCGACAATGCCGGCGCCGCGAATACAAACATCAAAACGAGGGGGTGAGGTGGCCATGGTTCTCATTGTAGAAGGCCTTCAGCCCAATCCTTTAAAATGAGGTTTATTCGCAAAATCCAAGAAAGTCTTCCATGAGCCTCAAATGCGGCATTGTGGGCCTGCCCAACGTGGGCAAGTCCACCCTTTTTAACGCCTTGACCAAAGCTGGCATTGCGGCCGAAAACTATCCGTTTTGCACCATTGAGCCCAACACAGGCGTGGTGGAAGTGCCCGATCATCGACTTCAAGCCTTGGCCGGCATCATTACCCCTGAACGCATCGTGCCAGCCATCGTGGAGTTTGTGGACATCGCGGGCTTGGTCGCAGGTGCCAGCACTGGCGAGGGCTTGGGCAATAAATTTTTGGCGCACATTCGCGAGACCGATGCCACCATCAATGTGGTGCGTTGCTTTGAAGACGACAACGTGATTCACGTCGCCGGCCGAGTTGACCCGATTTCCGACATTGAAGTGATTCAAACAGAGTTGTGTTTGGCCGATTTGACAGCCGTCGAAAAAGGGCTCCACCGCGTTCAAAAAACAGCGCGCTCTGGCGATAAAGAATCCATCAAATTGGTGGCCATTTTGGAAAAGTGCCAAGCAGCCTTGAACGAAGGTAAACCAGTTCGCACCCTTGACTTCAGCAAAGAAGAGCGCCCACTGTTGACCCAATTTTTCTTAATCACAGCCAAGCCGGCCATGTTTGTCGCCAATGTGGCTGAAGATGGTTTTGAAAACAACCCCTTGCTGGACCGACTGAAAGAATACGCAGCGGCACAAAATGCGCCGGTGGTGGCCATCAGTGCCAAGCTCGAAGCCGAAATGTCTGAAATGTCTGACGAAGATCGCCAGATGTTTTTGGAGGAGTTGGGTCAAACTGAGCCGGGTCTGAACCGCTTAATTCGCTCTGCTTACACGCTCTTGGGTTTGCAAACCTACTTCACCGCCGGCGTGAAAGAAGTTCGTGCATGGACCATTCATGTGGGCGACACAGGGCCCCAGGCGGCAGGCGTGATTCACACTGACTTTGAAAAAGGTTATATCCGCGCACAAACCATTTCTTATGACGATTTCATTGCCTACAAGGGTGAGCAGGGTGCCAAAGACGCCGGCAAAATGCGCGCTGAGGGCAAGGAATATGTGGTGAAAGATGGTGACGTCATGAACTTCTTGTTCAGCAGTTGATCAGTCGTTGGCACTTTGAATCAAGCGCCAGATTGCGCGTTCATTTGCGCTTCTTCGTGTGCTAAGTTTTCAATCACTTGAAGCAACACTTTGCGGGTGGTGAGCAGGTCGGCCATACGAACACCTTGAACAGCCACATGGTTGACATCAACCGCCAAGGGCACCAACACTTTTTTCAGTGCCTTGCCTTTCACAGTGAGGTGAACATACATATTTTTCCGATTGGTCGGCCGTTGTCTGCGCTCAACGTATCCCAATTCCTCCATGGCCTTGATGGCGCTGAAGGTGGTGGGTTCCATAACGCCCGCCAAGTCGCTGAGCTCTTTTTGTGTCAGGCCATCTGAGGACCACAGGATGCGCAAAAAAGTCCAATGACCAAACGAGATATTGTGTTTTTGCAGACGCACCTGAAGTCGTTTGTTAAAGGCACGTCCCGCATCCCTGACCAAATGGGCCAATCGATCGTCGGGCACTGACGCCTGCCAATGCCGCAAAATACTTTGCGTGTCCCCAGCGATTTTAGTGACCATGGTGAACAGCGATTTGATGCGCCATCGAGACGCTTTGACCGGTCTCGGCTGCTTGCAAGATGCCCAAGCAAACCTCTGTGGTGGCGCGGGCCCATTCACCTGTGTGAGTGAGTGGGGTCCGCTGTTGAATGGCTTCGCACAACTCTTTGATGACTTCTGCGCGAGGCACCTTTGGCGCAGGCAGCGCTACAAAATCGGCGTTCTCTGGCCCATAGACCCAAATCCCTGAAGGCGTGAGGCGAATGTCCCCTTTTTCACAGCTCACAATGACGGGTCCAAAGTGTTGGTAGCTTGTGGCGTGGATGTCGGCCGGTGTGTAAAGATTGCCGCCATAGTTTCGAGCCGCTTTCAGGGCTGTTTCTTCTGCAGAATTTTGTGCAGTCACAAGCCGACGCTTGGCTTGACCATAACGCTGTGCACTTTCAGACGGGGGCTTAGGGTTGCCCATTTCGCCTACGTGGTCCATCCAAATATCGCTGTCAAAATGGCCGTGGCCGTTGTAAGTGACGTTGGCAAAAGCGCCACTTTCAAATTGAAGCAATGCGCTGTAGGCGCCTTCAGTAGGACGCGAAGGATCCCATTTTCCGGTGCACGCTTGCACTGCAGAAACTTTGCCGCCACCCAGCAATCGCACCACATCCATTTGATGCGCAGCTTGGCTGTGAATCACGCCGCCGCCCAGTGCTGTATTTAATTCTTCGGGTCTCCTGGGGCGGTACAAAAAGTCGGTGTAATTCATGGCAGTGATCATGCGAACCTGGCCCAGTTGGCCTGAGGCAATGAGCTGCCGCGCTTGCAAGATCGGTGCATTGAAGCTGTGACTGTGTCCCACCATGAGGTGAACCCCTGCGCTTTCACAAGCCATGATCATTTGTGTGCATTGGTCCAATGAAATGGCCATGGGCTTTTCAACCCAGACATGCTTGCCATGTTGTGCGGCGATACAAGTGTGTTCTGCATGCAAGCCGTGGGGGGTAGCGATATAGACCACGTCGACCTCGGGCAATGCACACAAAGCTTCAACGCTATCGACTGTGGGAGCTTCAAAATCTTTTTCAAATTGCGCTCTGGCAAACGAAATAGGATCGGTTGCCGCGACCAATTTGACGCGAGGGTCTTGCAAAAAAGTGGGCAGCATTTGTGAAAATGCCCGCCCCAATCCTGCAACGCCAATTTTGAGAGTTGAGTTCATGTGTTACCCATCAATTTAGAGGTCAATTTCAATCAAATCGGATTCAAGGTCAGATGTTCCGCGAGAAACGCACACCATGACGTAATTTGTTTTTTCGGTGGCCGTGAGGACAAGATCGCGATGGTCTACGTTACCTGAACGGAGCGATGTTTTGCAGCTTCCACAAGTACCGCTTTCACAAGAACTGGGGACCTTATGACCCGCTCTTCGCAGCGCCTCTAAGAGGCTCTCGTTAGAGGCCACCTGCAAAATCTCATTGGATCGGCTCAGCTTGACTTTAAAGGGCGATGATTCAATGGATTGCAGGGGTGCACTCACACCAAAGCTCTCGAAATGGACGCGGCCTTGGGGCCAATGTCCGCTCATGTCTTTCACGGCATCCATCAGGCCTTGTGGTCCGCAGCAATAAATATGCGCCTGACTTGGTTTTTCTAACAAGGGCCAAAAGTCAAGCCCCATGTCTGGATTGCCGCCATCAAAATGGAAGCTAACTTCACCGGCATTCTGCAGTGATTGAAGCTCAGGCAT
>JBIKOZ010000012.1:0-14264 GCA_044357745.1 Limnohabitans sp.
TTTGTCTATGAGTGGAAAAAAGGCGCCCTCGACTGGGAGTAAGTTTGTGCTTCAACAAGGACGTGAACAATGATTGAAGGCGTGATGAAAGAAGGCTTCATCACTACGAGTTACGACTCTGTAGTGAATTGGGCCAAAACAGGTTCCTTGTGGCCTATGACTTTTGGGCTGGCCTGCTGTGCTGTTGAAATGATGCACGCTGCCACTGCGCGTTATGACTTGGCGCGATTTGGTGCCGAGGTGTTTCGTGCCAGTCCCCGTCAAAGTGATTTGATGATTGTGGCGGGAACGCTGACCAACAAAATGGCACCTGCGCTCCGCAAGGTCTACGATCAAATGTCTGAACCCCGTTGGGTCATTTCAATGGGTTCATGTGCCAACGGCGGTGGCTACTATCATTACAGCTACTCAGTCGTGCGTGGTTGTGATCGCATTGTGCCTGTCGACGTTTATGTGCCTGGCTGCCCACCCACAGCGGAAGCTTTGATTTACGGCATCATTCAATTGCAGCAAAAAATCCGACGCACGAACACCATCGCAAGGGTTTGAGAGAATCATCATGACTTTTTCAATTCACCCTGAACAACTCCAGCAAAACTTGGTGCAGGTTTTAAGCGCACAAGTTTCCGCCATCGAGGTGGCCTTGGGTGAGGTCACCATCAGCGTCTCGGCAGCCAACTATCTGGGGGTGATGCAAACCCTTCGTGATTCGCCTGCTTGCAAATTCGAACAACTCATGGACCTCTGCGGTTTGGATTACTCTACTTATCGCGATGTTGGTGCAGAGGGCCCACGCTTTGGCGTGGTGGTTCACTTGTTGTCCGTCAGTCTCAACCAACGTGTTCGCGTGATGGTGCGTTGCCCTGAAGATGATTTGCCCTTGGTTGATTCTGTGATGCACTTGTGGAATTCAGCCAATTGGTATGAGCGCGAAGCGTTTGACCTTTACGGCATCGTCTTTGAAGGCCATCCCGATTTGCGTCGCATTCTGACTGACTACGGTTTTATTGGTCACCCTTTCCGCAAAGACTTTCCCGTCACGGGTCATGTCGAAATGCGCTATGACGCAGAACGTGCACGCGTGATTTACGAGCCAGTCTCCATTGAGCCTCGCGAAATTACGCCTCGGATCATCCGCGAAGACAATTACGGAGGTCTGCACTAAGCGCTTGCCCGCTCGTGTGAATAAAGATGGCTGAAATTAAAAACTACACCTTGAACTTTGGTCCGCAGCACCCTGCAGCGCACGGCGTTCTTCGATTGGTTCTGGAGTTGGATGGTGAGGTTGTGCAACGCGCAGATCCGCACATTGGCCTCTTACACCGAGCCACTGAAAAGCTGGCTGAAACCAAAACCTACATTCAATCATTGCCGTACATGGATCGTTTAGATTACGTGTCCATGATGTCAAACGAGCATGCGTATTGCTTGGCCATTGAAAAATTGTTGGGCATTGAAGTGCCTGAGCGTGCGCAGTACATCCGTGTGATGTTTGCTGAAATCACTCGCTTGCTGAATCACCTGATGTGGTTGGGCTCGCACGCCAATGACTGTGGCAGTTCGACGGTTTTGATCTACACCTTCCGTGAGCGTGAAGATTTGTTTGACATCTACGAGGCTGTGTCTGGTGCCCGCATGCATGCGGCCTATTTTCGTCCTGGCGGCGTATATCGCGATCTGCCCGACACCATGGCGCAATATCAGGTCAACAAAATTCGCAATGCCAAAGCCATTGCTGAGTTGAATGCCAACCGTCAAGGCTCTTTGCTTGACTTCATTGAGGATTTCACCCAGCGCTTTCCAAAGTGCATCGACGAGTACGAAACATTGCTCACAGACAATCGCATTTGGAAGCAACGTACTGTCGGAATCGGTGTCGTGCCGCCAGAGCGTGCGCTCAATTTGGGCATGACTGGGCCGATGTTGCGCGGCTCCGGCATTGCCTGGGATTTGCGTAAAACGCAGCCCTACGACGCCTACGACAAAGTCGAGTTTGATGTGCCAGTGGGCAAAACAGGTGACAGCTACGACCGCTACTTGGTTCGCATGCAAGAAATGCGTGAGTCCAACGGCATCATTCAGCAATGCATCAAGTGGCTGCGCGTCAACCCCGGGCCCGTCATTACCGACAACCACAAAGTGGCGCCACCGTCACGCGAGTCCATGAAGACCAACATGGAAGGTTTGATTCACCATTTCAAACTTTTCACCGAAGGTTTTCACGTGCCCGAAGGCCAAGCTTATGCAGCCGTTGAGCATCCCAAAGGTGAGTTTGGTATTTACCTTGTGAGCGATGGTGCCAACAAACCTTACCGTTTAAAAATCCGTGCCCCGGGCTATGCCCACCTGGCGACCCTTGATGAAATGGCCCGTGGCCACATGCTGGCCGACGCAGTGGCCATCATTGGAACCATGGACATTGTGTTTGGAGAGATTGACCGATGATCTCTGATGCGACCAAAGCCCGCTTCGCTCGCGAAGTGGCCAAATTCCCTGCCGATCAAAAGCAATCAGCTGTGATGGCCTGTTTGTCGATTGTGCAACAAGAGCTTGGCTGGGTCAGTGCCGAAAGCGAGAAGGTGGTGGCCGACTACCTGGGCATGGCGCCCATGGCTGTGCACGAAGTCACTACTTTTTACAACATGTACAACCAGCAAAAATTGGGCAAGTTCAAGCTGAACGTTTGCAACAATTTACCTTGCCAGTTGCATGGTGGTCAGCAAGCGCTGGTTCATTTGCAAAAGCGTTTGGGCATTCAAGTGGGTGAAACCACCGCCGATGGCCTTTTTACTTTGCAGCCCAGTGAATGCCAAGGTGCATGCGCCGATGCGCCTGTGTTGTTGGTCAACGACCGCACCATGTGCAGCTTCATGAGCAACGACCGGCTCGATGAATTGGTCGATACCTTGCAGAAAAGTGGAGGCGCAGCATGAGCGCTGATCTGAATCAATTGTTGTCCCGCTTTGCGGCTACCGGCATCGAAAGCTCGTTTCATGAGCGTCACATCAACCCCCAAATTTTGGCGGGTTTGAATGGCCACAACTGGAGCCTGAAAGATTACGAAGTCCGCGGTGGTTACCAAGCTTTGCGTAAAATTTTGGGCCAAGACGGCGGTGAAGGTCTGACCCAAGAGCAAGTCATCGCTACTGTTAAGGAGTCTGCTTTGCGCGGCCGAGGCGGTGCAGGTTTTCCAACGGGCCTCAAGTGGAGCTTCATGCCTCGTCAGTTCCCAGGTCAAAAGTACTTGGTTTGCAATTCTGACGAAGGCGAACCTGGCACTTGCAAAGATCGCGACATCATGCAATTCAATCCACACATCGTGATTGAAGGCATGGCCATCGCAGCCTACGCCATGGGCATCAATGTGGGATACAACTACATCCACGGTGAAATTTTTCAAACCTACGAACGCTTCGAAACTGCCCTAGAGGAGGCACGCGCTGCAGGCTTCTTGGGCGACAAGATCATGGGCAGCAACTTCAACTTCCAGTTGCATGCATCACATGGTTTCGGTGCTTATATTTGCGGCGAAGAAACGGCCTTGCTCGAATCCTTGGAAGGCAAAAAAGGCCAGCCACGTTTTAAACCACCATTCCCTGCCAGCTTTGGTTTGTATGGCAAGCCCACCACCATCAACAACACTGAAACTTTTGCCGCGGTGCCTTGGATCATTCGCAACGGTGGCCAGGCGTATTTGGAATGCGGCAAGCCCAACAATGGCGGCACCAAAATCTTTTCCATCAGCGGCGATGTGGAGCGACCTGGTAATTACGAAATCCCCATGGGCACAAGTTTCCCTAAACTTTTGGAGCTGGCGGGTGGCATGCGCGGCGGGCGCAATTTGAAAGCGGTCATTCCAGGCGGCTCTTCAGCCCCCGTGTTGCCCGCCAACATCATGATGGACATCACCATGGACTATGACTCGATTGCCAAGGCGGGCTCCATGCTCGGCTCGGGTGCGGTCATTGTCATGGACGACACGCGTTGCATGGTGAAGTCATTGCAGCGCTTGTCTTATTTTTATTCTCACGAATCATGTGGTCAGTGCACCCCTTGCCGAGAAGGCACGGGTTGGTTGTGGCGCATGGTGGATCGAATCGAAAATGGTCATGGCCGCGCAAGCGACCTCGACTTGTTGAATTCGGTGGCAGACAACATTCAAGGCCGCACCATTTGCGCTTTGGGTGATGCCGCCGCCATGCCTGTGCGCGGAATGATCAAACATTTCCGCCACGAATTTGAGTACCACGTTGAGCACAAGACCTGCATGGTCCCCGCTTACGTTTGAGATGGCAGATCACCATGGTTGAAATTGAACTAGACGGTCAAAAAGTTGAGGTGCTTGAGGGCAGCATGGTCATGCATGCCGCTGAAAAGGCCGGCACTTACATTCCTCACTTCTGCTATCACAAGAAATTGAGCATTGCGGCCAATTGCCGCATGTGTTTGGTCGATGTTGAAAAAGCGCCCAAGCCCATGCCCGCTTGTGCGACGCCAGTCACGCAAGGCATGATTGTGCGCACCAAGTCAGACAAAGCCATCAAAGCGCAGCAGTCGGTCATGGAGTTCTTGCTTATCAATCACCCGCTTGATTGCCCCATTTGCGATCAAGGCGGTGAGTGCCAATTGCAAGATTTGGCCGTGGGTTATGGCGGTTCGGGTTCACGCTACGAAGAAGAAAAGCGTGTGGTTTTTCACAAAGATGCGGGCCCCCTCGTCAGCATGCAAGAGATGAGTCGTTGCATTCACTGCACACGTTGCGTTCGCTTCGGCCAAGAAGTGGCCGGCATCATGGAGCTTGGCATGTCACACCGCGGCGAGCACGCCGAAATTGAAACTTTCGTGGGCCAATCGATTGATTCTGAGCTTTCAGGCAACATGATCGATATTTGCCCTGTGGGCGCGCTCACCAGCAAGCCATTCCGCTACAGTGCCCGAACTTGGGAGCTGTCTCGTCGCAAATCAGTAGCGCCACACGACTCCTCTGGCGCCAACTTGGTCGTCCAAGTGAAGAACAATGAAGTGCTCCGAGTCGTGCCTTTGGAAAACGAAGATGTCAACGAATGTTGGATTGCCGACCGCGATCGTTTTTCTTACGAAGCTTTGAACAGCCCCGAACGTCTGCGTGCCCCCATGATCAAGCAAGGTGGTGAGTGGAAAGAAGTCGACTGGCAAACCGCTTTGGAATATGTGGCCAATGGTTTGAACCAAATCAGCAAAGACCACGGCGCCAGCAGCATTGGTGCCTTGGTAAGCCCGCACAGCACTTTGGAAGAGCTCCACTTGGCCAGCACTTTGGTGCGCTCCTTGGGATCTGACAACATCGACTACCGCTTGCGCAATGCTGAATTTACAAAAGCTGATGGTGTTCGCTATTTGGGTTCATCCATTGCAAGCCTCTCACAACTTCAGCGCGTGTTGGTGGTGGGCAGCAATTTGCGCAAAGACCATCCATTGTTTGCGCAACGCATTCGCCAAGCCAATCGCAATGGCGCCCAAGTCAATGCCATCACATCCAACGCCTTAATGAGTTCAGCGGATGCGTGGGCCATGACAGTGGCCCATGCGGATGTGCAAGAAGCCAGTGCGTGGGTGCAAAGTATGGCCAATGTGGCCGCCGCCATTGCAGCAGAGAAGGGCGTGGCAGCCCCTTTTGCAGCCCAGGTCACCCCTGCGGCCAAAGCCATTGCCACATCGCTATTAAGCGCCGAACGCAAAGCCATTTTGCTAGGCAACGCTGCAGCACACCATGCCAACGCATCGAGCTTGCTCAGCTTGGCCAAGTGGATTGCTGAACAAACGGGTGCCACATTTGGTTACCTCACAGAAGCTGCCAACACAGTGGGCGCGCAGTGGGCCAAAGCCCAGCCTCAGTCAGGTGGCTTGAACGCGGCGCAAATGCTGTCCGGTGGTTTAAAGGCTGCGTTGTTGCTGAACACAGAGCCCGTTGAAGATTCTGCTGCGGGCGCCACAGCGGTGACAGCTTTAGCAGCCATGCAAATGGTTGTCACACTCAGCCCCTTCAAAACCAACATGGCTTTCTCCGACGTGTTGCTGCCCATTGCACCTTTCTCGGAAACATCAGGCAGTTTCGTCAATGCTGAAGGGCGCTTGCAAAGCTTTCATGCTGTGGTGAAACCATTGGCCGAAACGCGTCCAGCTTGGAAAGTATTGCGAGTTTTGGCCAACATGTTGGGATTGCCTCAACTGGCCTTTGAAACTTCGCAAGACGTGTTGAAGCAAATTTCTGCCATGCCTTTGAACTTGAGCAATGATTGCAGTCACCCAGTTCGTTTGACAGGCTCTGTTGATACGCCTTGCGTCGCCTCTATTTATCAGCTCGACAGCTTGGTTCGCCGTGCACCATCTTTGCAATTAACAGCAGACGCCCGAAATGCCAAGGCTGCTACGGAAGGAGTGCACGCATGATCGACGCACTTCATAACGCAGGCTTGAATGCCATTGCGGCAACGTGGTGGGCCACTCTGGTCTGGCCTGTTTTGTGGATCTTGATCAAAATTGTGTGTGTCTTGGCACCCCTCATGGGTGCTGTGGCTTATCTCACGTTGTGGGAGCGAAAGTTGTTGGGCTTCATGCAAGTTCGCTTAGGCCCCAACCGTGTGGGCCCTTTCGGTTTGCTACAACCTATTGCGGATGCACTGAAGTTGCTAACCAAAGAGATCATCACACCATCGGCTGTCAGCCCTGGTTTGTTCCGCTTGGGTCCCATCATGGCCATCATGCCGGCTTTGGCGGCATGGGTGGCCATTCCATTTGGTCCGGAAGTGGCGCTGACCAACTTGAACGCTGGTTTGCTGTTGGTCATGGCCATTACCTCGATCGAGGTTTATGGCGTGATCATTGCGGGCTGGGCCTCTAATTCCAAGTATGCATTCTTGGGTGCTTTGCGGGCTTCGGCCCAAATGGTCAGCTATGAAATTGCCATGGGCTTTTGCTTCTTGGTGGTCATCATGGTCACCGGCAGCATGAACCTCACTGAAATTGTCTTGGGCCAAGGGAAGGGCACTGCTGCCAGCATGGGCCTGAACTTTCTGTCATGGAACTGGTTGCCTTTGTTCCCCATTTTCATGGTCTACCTGATTTCAGGTGTCGCTGAAACCAACCGCCACCCCTTTGACGTGGTGGAGGGCGAAGCCGAGATTGTGGCCGGTCACATGGTGGAGTACTCCGGCATGGGCTTTGCCATCTTCTTCTTGGCCGAATACGCCAGCATGTGGTTGGTGTCCATCTTGGCAGTGATCATGTTCTTAGGTGGTTGGATTTCACCGATCGACCATGCATTGTTCAACTTCATCCCAGGTTGGATTTGGTTGGGCATCAAGACCTTCATCGTCGTGTCTATGTTCATCTGGATTCGCGCCACTTTCCCGCGTTTCCGTTATGACCAAATCATGCGTCTGGGGTGGAAGATTTTCATTCCAGTCACCTTGGTGTGGCTGTTGATCGTGGGCGGGTGGTTGCATTCGCCTTGGAATATTTGGAAATAACCGGGTTAAGACATGTCTACTGTGGCTGTATCCAATTTCTCGCTCAAAGATTTTCTCAAGAGCTTCATGCTGTTCGAGCTTGTCAAAGGCATGGCCCTCACCGGGCGTTATGCTTTTCGTCGCAAGGTCACTTTGCAATTTCCCGAAGAGAAGACGCCTTTGTCGCCCCGCTTTAGGGGTTTGCATGCGTTGCGCCGCTATGAAAACGGTGAAGAGCGTTGCATTGCTTGCAAACTCTGTGAAGCTATTTGTCCAGCCATGGCCATCACCATTGAATCGGAAGTGCGCAATGATGGCTCACGCCGCACCACGCGTTATGACATCGATTTGACCAAGTGCATCTTCTGCGGTTTTTGCGAAGAGAGCTGTCCTGTCGATTCCATCGTAGAAACTTCCATTCTGGAGTACCACGGTGAGAAGCGCGGCGACTTGCACTACACCAAAGAGATGCTACTGGCGGTTGGCGATCGTTACGAAAAAGACATCGCTGCGACCAAAGCGGCTGACGCCAAGTACCGTTGAGCCGCTGATTCACACAAACTAACAAGCCACACCCCATGGACGTCAAAACTGGTTTTTTTTATCTCTTCTCGGTGGTGCTTCTTTTTGCGTCATTTCGAGTGGTGACTGCGCGCAACCCGGTGCATGCGGTGTTGTTTTTGATGTTGGCTTTCTCGCAGGCCTCCGGCCTTTGGTTGCTCCTCCAAGCAGAATTCTTGGCCATGGTGCTGGTCCTGGTTTATTTGGGTGCCGTGATGGTGCTGTTCTTGTTTGTGGTGATGATGCTGGACATCAACTTGGACACCCTGCGTGGGGGCTTTTGGAAACACTTCCCTTTGGCTGCCACATTGGGTGCGCTGGTGGCGCTTGAGATGGCTGCTGTGCTAATGAGCGGCTTCCGAATTTCTGAAGCCCCGAAGGTGGTGCTCGAAGTCGGGCAAGTGGCCCCCCAGATGTCTAACAGCAAAGCCTTGGGTATCTTGCTATATACCGAGTACCTCATGCCTATTCAGGTGGCAGCGGCGATCCTGCTGGTGGCCATGATTGCGGCCATCGCGCTGACTTTGCGTCAACGCAAGGACAGTAAAGCCATCAGTGCTTCTGAACAAGTTCATGTTCGCGCCAGTGACCGATTGGTCGTGATGAAAATGGACGTTGTGAAAGTTGGCGAAGCACCCAAGTCAGCTGAAGCAGGCGCTGAAGCCGATACTTCCAAGGAGACGAAACAATGACTTTGACACTGGGACACTACTTGTCACTGGGCGCTATGTTGTTTGCATTGGCGGTCATCGGTATTTTCTTGAACCGAAAGAATTTGATTGTGCTTTTGATGGCCATTGAATTGATGCTGTTGGCGGTCAATATGAACTTTGTGGCTTTCTCTCACTACCTAGGGGACATGCACGGTCAAGTTTTCGTGTTCTTCATCTTGACAGTGGCAGCCGCTGAATCCGCCATCGGTTTGGCCATCTTGGTGCTTTTGTTCCGCAATATGAACAGCATCAATGTGGACGAACTCGATTCGCTCAAGGGCTAAGAGGTTAAATCAAAATGAGTCAAACCCTCAACGCTTCTACGCTCCTCGCCGTCCCAATGGCCCCATTGGCCGGCGCTTTACTGGCCGGTATTTTTGGTACGCAATTTGGTGGTAACTGGATTGGCCGCCGCCTCACACACACGCTCACTATTTTGGGTGTACTGATCGCGTTCATCTTGTCAGCCTCTACATTAAAGAGTGTGGCCATGGATGGCGCGCGCTTCAATGAAACCCTCTACACCTGGATGGTCGTGGGCGGTCTGAAAATGGAAGTAGGCTTCATGGTCGACGGCCTGACCGCCATGATGATGTGCGTCGTCACCTTTGTATCGCTCATGGTTCACATCTACACCATTGGCTACATGGATGAAGACGAAGGCTACAACCGCTTTTTCGCCTACATCTCTTTGTTCACCTTCTCCATGTTGATGCTGGTGATGAGTAATAACATGTTGCAACTTTTCTTCGGTTGGGAAGCCGTGGGGTTGGTGTCCTACTTACTCATTGGCTTTTGGTTCAATAAGCCAACCGCCATTTTTGCCAATATGAAAGCATTCTTGGTCAACCGTGTGGGTGACTTCGGATTTATTTTGGGCATTGGTCTGATCGCCGCTTATGCCGGCACCCTCAACTACACCGAAGCCTTTGCCAAAGCCAATGAACTAAGCGCGCTTACCCTGCCTGGAACCTCTTGGATGCTGGTCACCGTGATTTGCATCTGCTTGTTCATTGGCGCCATGGGCAAGTCTGCACAGTTTCCATTGCACGTCTGGTTGCCAGATTCTATGGAAGGCCCCACACCGATCTCAGCGCTGATTCACGCGGCGACCATGGTCACGGCTGGTATTTTCATGGTGGCACGCATGTCACCCCTGTTCGAGTTGTCTGAAACTGCCTTGAACTTCATCATGATCATTGGTGCCATCACGGCCTTGTTCATGGGCTTCTTGGGCATCATTCAAAACGACATCAAGCGGGTGGTAGCCTATTCCACCTTGTCGCAATTGGGCTACATGACAGTGGCCTTGGGCGCCTCTGCCTACTCTGTTGCCGTGTTCCACCTCATGACGCATGCCTTTTTCAAAGCCTTGCTGTTCTTAGGTGCCGGTTCGGTCATCATGGGCATGCACCACAACCAAGACATCCGGTACATGGGCGGCGTGCGCAAGTACATGCCCATCACTTGGATCACCTCATTGCTGGGTTCTTTGGCTTTGATTGGGACGCCCTTATTCTCAGGCTTCTACTCCAAAGACAGTATCATTGAAGCCGTGCACGAAAGTCACTTGGCTGCTGCTGGCTTTGCCAACTTTGCCGTGTTGGCCGGTGTGTTTGTGACCGCTTTCTATTCTTTCCGCATGTACTTCTTGGTGTTCCATGGCAAAGAGCGCTATGACCAGAATCCAGATGCGCATCACGGGCATCACGACGATCACCATGCCGACCCCGCCAGTCATTTGCCTCACGAGTCACCCTGGGTTGTGACAGTGCCCTTGATCTTGTTGGCCATTCCATCAGTGGTTATCGGTTACATGACCATTGGCCCCATGCTGTTTGGCGAGTTCTTCAAAGATGCGATCTTTGTAGACGCTGATAAACACCCCGCGATGCGTGAATTGGCAAATGCCTTCCACGGCCCCGTGGCCATGGCTTTGCACGCCGTTAGCACTGCACCCTTTTGGCTGGCCCTGGCGGGCGTGGTGGTGGCTTGGTACATGTACTTGATCAACCCTGCAGTGCCTGCCGCCATGGGGCGTGCGCTGCGTCCCTTGGTGGTCCTCCTTGAGAACAAGTACTACATGGACTGGATCAACGAAAATATTTTGGCGCGCGGCGCACGCGGCTTGGGCAATGGTCTGTGGAAATTCGGCGATCGCACCTTGATCGACGGCTTCTTGGTGAATGGTTCTTGGAAGTTGGTGGGCATCGTTTCGGCCTGGACTCGCAAGCTGCAAACGGGCTATCTTTACCACTACGCCTTGGTGATGATCTTGGGTATCTTCTTGCTCATGACGTACTTCGTCTGGCTCAACAAATAAGGAAGTTTCAAAATGGGAATGTTGAGCCTTGCCATTTGGACGCCCATCGCGTTCGGCATTGTTTTATTGGCCTTGGGCCGTGATGAACAAGCGCAATCTGTGCGCTGGTTGTCACTGGTGGGCGCTGTTGTGAGTTTCTTGGTCACCTTGCCTTTGTATGCCGGTTTCAATCTGGACACCGCTGACATGCAGTTTGTCGAAAATGTCTCTTGGATTGAGCGTTTCAATGTGAACTACCACTTGGGCGTTGACGGTATTTCTTTGTGGTTTGTCATCTTGACTGCCTTCATCAACGTCGTCGTTGTCATTGCGGGCTGGGAAGTCATTACGCGCAAAGTGAACCAATACATGGCCGCTTTCTTAATCTTGTCAGGGTTAATGATTGGCGTGTTTTCTGCCTTAGATGGCTTGCTGTTCTATGTGTTCTTTGAAGCCACACTGATTCCGATGTATTTGATCATTGGTATTTGGGGTGGACCCAACAAGATCTACGCCGCCTTCAAGTTCTTCCTGTACACCTTGCTTGGCTCCTTGCTCACCTTGATTGCACTGATTTTCTTATACATCCAATCGGGTGGCAGTTTTGACATTGCCACTTGGCACGAGCTGCCTTTGTCTGCCACTGCACAAAACTTTTTGTTCTTTGCTTTCTTTGCGGCTTTTGCAGTGAAAGTGCCGATGTGGCCCGTTCACACTTGGTTGCCCGATGTGCACGTTGAAGCGCCCACAGGTGGCTCTGCGGTGCTGGCGGCCATCATGTTGAAACTGGGTGCCTACGGTTTCTTGCGTTTCTCCATGCCCATTGCGCCCGATGCAGCGCACGAGTGGGGCACCTTCATGATCGTCTTGTCCTTGGTCGCCGTGGTCTATGTGGGCTTGGTGGCCATGGTGCAGCAAGACATGAAAAAACTGGTGGCTTATTCATCGGTGGCGCACATGGGCTTTGTGACTTTGGGCTTTTTTATCTTCAACCCGCTAGGCATGTCTGGCGGCTTGGTGCAAATGATTGCACACGGCTTTGTGTCAGCCGCCATGTTTTTGTCGATTGGCGTGTTGTATGACCGTGTTCACTCGCGAGAAATTGCAAGTTACGGCGGCGTGGTCAACACCATGCCCAAGTTTGCAGCCTTTGCGTTGTTGTTCTCCATGGCCAACTGTGGTTTGCCGGGCACAGCAGGGTTTGTGGGCGAATGGATGGTCATTTTGGGTGCTGTGCAGTTTGACTTCGTGGTGGGCATGCTGGCTGCATCTGCCTTGATCTTTGGCGCCGCTTACACCTTGTGGATGTTCAAACGTGTTTACTTGGGTCCTGTGACCAATGACGATGTGAAAGAACTCACAGACATCAATGCACGTGAGTTCACGGTCATGGCCTTGTTGGCCATTGCTGTGCTTTACATGGGCTTGTACCCCAAGCCATTTACCGATGTGATGGAAGTCTCTGTGGCCAATTTGTTGGAGCATGTCGCTGCTTCCAAATTGCCTTGATCGATTGTGGTCAGCTGAAACTTAAAGATAGAGAGAATAGACATGATTGACTCAACCAGCTGGATGACGATTTCTCCGGAAATCGTGTTGCTGGTCATGGCCTGCGTGATTGCGCTGGTTGACCTGTGGGTCACAAGCCCTAAGCGCACTTTGACCTACGTTCTGACATTGGCTTCATTGGGCAGCGTGGCTTTGTTGCATGCATTCTACGCGGATGCAGGGCAGACCCTTTATGGCTTTGGCCGTTTGGTGGTCAGTGACCCCATGGGGCACTGGCTGAAGTGTTTTTCGACCATCGCTGTCATGGTCACTTTGGTTTATGCACGCCCTTACGCAGCCGATCGCGACATGCTGCGCGGTGGTGAAATTTTCAGCTTGTCCGTGTTTGCTTTGCTTGGCATGAGCGTCATGATTTCGGGCCAAAATTTCTTGGTTTTGTATTTGGGTCTTGAGTTGCTCACACTGTCGAGCTATGCCTTGGTGGCGCTGCGCAGAGACAATGCGCAAGCCTCAGAAGCCGCCATGAAGTATTTCGTGTTGGGTGCGATGGCCTCTGGATTCTTGTTGTACGGCATGTCCATGCTGTATGGAGCGACCGGGTCCTTGGACCTGGCCACCGTCTTCAAAGTCATTGCAAGTGGCCAAGTGAAGCACCAAGTGTTGGTGTTTGGTTTGGTCTTCGTGGTGGCTGGTTTGGCCTTCAAACTCGGTGTGGTGCCATTCCACATGTGGGTTCCTGATGTTTATCAAGGCGCGCCTACCTCCGTCACGCTCATGATTGCAGGCGCCCCTAAGTTGGCTGCATTTGCCATCACCATTCGTTTGTTGGTGGAGGGCTTGTTGCCCCTGGCCATTGATTGGCAGCAAATGTTGGCGCTGGTGGCCATTGCTTCTTTGCTGGTCGGTAATTTAGCCGCCATTGCACAGACCAACATCAAGCGCATGTTGGCCTACTCCACCATCGCTCAAATGGGTTTCGTGTTGATTGGTTTGATGTCCGGCGTGGTCAGCGGCAATGCCGCCATGGGCGCCAACGCCTACAGCTCAGCCATGTTTTACATCGTCAGCTATGTGCTCACCACCTTGGCTTCTTTTGGCGTCATTTTGTTATTGGCCCGTCAAGGCTTTGAGAGTGAAGAGATTACCGACTTGGCAGGTTTGAACGACCGCAGCCCTTTGTATGCCGGCGTCATGGCCATCTGCATGTTCTCGTTGGCAGGCATTCCTCCCATGGTGGGCTTCTACGCCAAGTTGTCTGTGCTTCAAGCCTTGGTGGCTTCGGGCCACACGGCCGACATTGCTTTGGCAGTGTTTGCCGTGGGCATGTCTCTTGTGGGCGCTTTCTACTATTTGCGCGTGATCAAAGTGATGTACTTTGACGCGGCCGTGACGGCCACCTCTGTGACTGCCGACACCGATGTGCGCGTCGTTTTGTCTATCAACGGTTTGCTGGTCTTGGTCTTGGGCATTGTGCCGGGTGCCTTGATGTCATTGTGCGCAAGCTCAGTGGCCCAAATGCTGGCCAATTGAGCATGACAGATCGGGTGGACGCACATCTGATTGAAATCAAGCTGAAGAGCCCAGCCTTCTTCAGCCTTGCTTTTTAACTCGCATGAAAGTTCTGAACCTTCAGTGCGCGGGCATGCATACTTTTGAGGGCTGGTTTGGCTCAGAAGAAGATTATCAATCACA
>JBIKOZ010000175.1:0-4692 GCA_044357745.1 Limnohabitans sp.
TTGGTTTTTACTTTCATGTTCTTCCGTTCAAGCAGGGATAATAGCGCCATGCCCCAAATTCAATTGACTCCCGCCCAACGCAAGGTTCACCGAGCCGAAGCGCATCACCTCGATCCCGTTGTCATGGTGGGCAACGATGGCCTCACGCCTGCCGTTGTCAAAGAGACCGATGCCGCCTTAAAAGCCCACGGCCTGATCAAAATTCGTGTTTTAGGCGACGACCGCGTTGCCCGCGAAGCCATGTACAACCAACTGGCCGACGACCTCAGCGCTGCACCCATTCAACACATTGGCAAGTTGCTGGTGCTTTGGCGCCCGGTGCCTGAAAAGGAAAAAACTGTTTCAGAAGATCGAATGGCTGGATCTCGCGATTTTAAGGTCTTGAAATACAGCAGCCGCGGTGGGCAGCGGCCTGAAGTTAAAACATTGCGTGTCTTGGGCAATCAACGCCTCACCTCGGGTGGCCATGTGAAGCGCGCCAAAGTGAAACAAAAATCAATCAAAAAGCGCAATCAAGCCTAAGCGCGTACTTCTCTCATGCCGACCTCCCAACGTCACATCATTTGCATGAAGTGGGGCACCAAGTATGGCCCCGAGTATGTCAATCGTTTGTACGCCATGGTGCGAAGACACCTCACAGGCGACTTCAACATGGTCTGCCTCACTGACGATGTTTCGGGCATTCGCAGCGAAGTTCAGTGCTTGACCATTCCTGCGTTGGATTTGCCCCAAGGCATTCCTGAGCGCGGGTGGACCAAGCTGGCCTCTTTCACCAAAGACCTGCATGGTCTGAGCGGCACCGCACTTTTTCTTGATGTTGATGTGGTCATCGTCGGCAGCCTTGATGGCTTCTTCGAGGTGCCTGGCGAGTTCATGATCATTCACGATTACAAACGACCTTGGCGCATTACTGGCAACTCCTCGGTCTACCGTTATGAGTTGGGCGCACACCCCGAGGTTCTCGAATACTTCCGAAATAATTTTGAAAGTGTTCGCAAACAATTCAGAAATGAACAGGCCTATCTTTCAGACTTCATGCACCGTCAAGGCCGCTTGGCTTACTGGCCTTCAGAGTGGTGCCCCAGTTTCAAATACCACAGCATTCCAAATTGGCCCACCAATTATTGGACAGCCCCTCAAATTCCCAACGATGCGCGCATTGTAATTTTTCATGGCGAGTGCAATCCGCCCGATGCACTGGCCGGCAAGCGCAATCGAAGATTCAGGTTCATCAAGCCAGCGCTTTGGGTGGCCGAGCATTGGAAAGAATAGCGTACAAAAAAGGCGTTCAATTGAACGCCTTTTTTGATGCAGCTGCGCGTTCTTAGATGTAAGACACCGCCACAATTTCATAACGCTTCTCGCCACCAGGCGCTTGAAACACAGCCACATCGCCCTCTTCTTTGCCAATGAGTGCACGCGCAATGGGGCTGCTGATGTTGATCAAGCCCAACTTGAGATCGGCTTCGTCTTCACCCACAATTTGGTACTTGACCACCTCGCCCGAGCTTTCCTCTTCCAACTCAACAGTGGCACCAAACACAACACGACCACCGGCATCCACCGATGCAGGGTCGATGATTTGAGCTGCAGAAAGTTTGCCTTCGACTTCTTGAATACGGCCTTCTACAAAACCTTGACGGTCTTTGGCGGCGTCGTACTCAGCGTTTTCACTCAAGTCGCCTTGCGCCCGGGCTTCTGCAATGGCGTTAATCACCCAAGGACGCTCAACGGTTTTCAATTGGTGCAGTTCAGCTTTGAGCTTTTCAGCACCGCGAAGGGTTATGGGAATGGTCGCCACTTGGATGTCTCCGTATTTCTTTTAGACGCTCAACATGGCGTGCATTTCTTGAACAGAAATGACGTCCAAATTGTCGATGTACTTCATGCCTTCAACTGCGGCTTCAGCGCCAGCAATTGTAGTGAAGGTGGTGACCCGTGCCAAGAGTGCCGATGTGCGAATGACGCGGGAGTCGGCAATGGCATTGCGTCGCTCTTCCACCGTGTTAATGACCAAGGCAACTTCGTTGTTCTTGATCATGTCCACAATGTGAGGGCGGCCTTCTGTTACCTTATTGATGGCCTTCACAGCGACACCCTCGGCAGCAATGGCAGCGGCCGTCCCTTTGGTTGCGAAGAGCTCAAAGCCCAAGGCCACCAACTCACGCGCAATTTTCACTGCACGCGGTTTGTCGCTGTTTTTGACGGTGAGGAACACTTTACCTTCGCGTGGCAACTTGGTACCAGCACCCAATTGACTCTTCACAAAAGCTTCGCCAAATGTTTTGCCTACGCCCATGACTTCGCCCGTGGACTTCATTTCTGGGCCCAGGATAGTGTCTACACCGGGGAATTTCACGAAAGGAAACACCGCTTCTTTGACGCTGAAATAAGGCGGCGTGACTTCTTTGGTAATACCCTGCGACGCCAAGCTTTGACCGGCCATACAACGCGCCGCCACCTTGGCCAATTGAATACCTGTGGCTTTCGACACATAAGGCACCGTACGTGAAGCGCGGGGGTTCACCTCCAAAACGTAGATCACATCTTTGCCATCGACGTGCTGAATGGCAAACTGCACGTTCATCAAACCCACCACATTCAAGGCGCCAGCCATGGCAGCAGATTGCCGCTTGAGTTCATCGACCGTGTCTGCACTTAAGCTGTAGGGTGGCAAAGAACATGCAGAGTCACCGCTGTGCACGCCAGCTTGTTCAATGTGCTCCATCACGCCACCGATGAAGGTTTTGCCTTCAGCGTCGCGCAAGCAGTCAACGTCGCATTCAATGGCATCATTTAAAAAGCGATCGAGCAACACGGGCGAGTCGTTGCTGACCTTGACGGCTTCGCGCATGTAGCGCTCAAGATCGCGCTGCTCGTGCACAATTTCCATGGCACGACCACCCAACACATAGCTGGGACGAACCACCAAGGGGTAACCCAAGGCTGCGGCTTTTTCCAACGCTTCGGGTTCAGTGCGGGCTGTGGCGTTGGGCGGCTGACGCAAGCCCAACTCGTGCAACAACTTTTGAAAACGCTCGCGGTCTTCAGCGGCGTCAATCATGTCGGGGCTGGTCCCAATGATGGGCACACCGGCCGCTTCCAAACCAAGGGCCAATTTCAAAGGAGTTTGCCCCCCATACTGAACAATGACGCCTGTTGGCTTTTCTTTGTCCACAATTTCAAGCACATCTTCTAAAGTGAGCGGCTCGAAATACAAACGGTCGGAGGTGTCGTAGTCAGTCGACACGGTCTCGGGGTTGCAGTTGACCATGATGGTTTCGTAGCCATCTTCGCGCATGGCCAAGGCGGCGTGCACGCAGCAATAGTCAAACTCAATGCCCTGGCCAATTCGATTCGGGCCGCCACCTAAGACCATGATCTTTTTGTTGTTGGTGGGTTCGGCTTCGCACTCGTCTTCATAAGTGGAATACATGTAGGCCGTGTCGGTGGAGAACTCAGCAGCGCAAGTGTCAACCCGTTTGTAAACAGGACGAATGTTCATGGCATGGCGCTGAGCGCGCACTTCACGCTCGGTTGTTTTGAGCAACTTGGCCAAGCGGCGGTCTGAGAAACCTTTTTTCTTCAAGGCACGCAGCTCGTCGGCTGTGATGGCTTGAAGCTTGGTGGTTTCCAACTCCAACTCAATCTTCACGATGTTTTCAATTTGAACCAAGAACCATGGGTCAATTTTGGTGAGATTGAAAACCTCATCCACGCTAAGGCCCATGGCAAATGCATCTCCGACGTACCAAATGCGATCTGGTCCTGGCTCGCCCAACTCTTTTTCGAGCACTTCGCGGTCTTGCGTTTTCTCGTTCAAACCATCGACACCTACTTCCAAACCGCGCAAGGCTTTTTGGAAGGACTCTTGGAAGGTGCGGCCAATGGCCATCACCTCGCCCACCGACTTCATTTGTGTGGTGAGACGGCTGTCGGCTGTCGGGAATTTTTCAAAGGCGAATCGCGGAATTTTGGTCACCACGTAATCGATGCTGGGCTCGAAGCTGGCGGGTGTAGCACCGCCTGTAATTTCGTTGCGCAGCTCATCAAGCGTGTAACCAACAGCCAATTTGGCAGCCACTTTGGCAATCGGGAAGCCCGTGGCTTTCGAGGCCAAAGCAGAAGAACGCGACACACGGGGGTTCATCTCAATGACGACCATGCGGCCGTCTTGAGGGTTGATCGAAAACTGAACATTCGATCCGCCGGTATCGACGCCAATTTCACGCAGAACTGCCAAGCTGGCATTTCGCATGATTTGATATTCTTTGTCGGTGAGTGTTTGGGCCGGTGCCACCGTGATGGAGTCGCCGGTGTGAACCCCCATCGGGTCCAAATTTTCGATAGCGCAGACGATGATGCAGTTGTCCGCCTTGTCGCGCACCACCTCCATCTCGTATTCTTTCCAGCCCAACAATGACTCTTCAATGAGCAACTCGTTGGTAGGAGACGCTTCCAAACCGCGTTTGCAGATGGTCTCAAACTCTTCGGGGTTGTAGGCAATTCCGCCGCCTGTGCCGCCTAGCGTGAAGCTAGGACGAATGACGGTGGGGAACCCAAGGGTGCGCTGTACCTCCCAAGCTTCTTCCATGCTGTGGGCAATGCCTGAGCGTGCAGAACCCAAGCCAATTTTGGTCATGGCATCTTTGAACTTCAAGCGGTCTTCCGCTTTGTCGATGGCTTCAGGCG
>JBIKOZ010000176.1:0-4676 GCA_044357745.1 Limnohabitans sp.
CCAGCGACGGTCTGGCAGGCTTCACACCGACATTATCCACTGAGGACTGCAAATGCTTCACAGTCCGCGCGATAATGTTCGGGTCTGCTTGATAACCACAAGCCCCACCATCGATAGCCATGATTCGAATTTCAGAACTGAAACTGCCCTTGACCGCTTTGCCGATCGAGGTTCCCCGCGCAGCGGATGCCCCATTCGAAACGGATGAAGATCGAACACCGCCGCCGCATCCTGAATCGGCGCTGCGTCAACTGGCGGCCCAAACGCTCAGCATTGATGCGAATGCGATCGATCACCTCCATGTTTTCAAGCGCAGCTTTGATGCTCGCAAAGCCGATTTGTTGGCGGTGTTCATTGTCGATGTGACTTTGAAAGACGCTGCGTCTGAAGCACCGCTGCTCGCTCAGTTTCCCAAGCACCCTCACATTCAAGTCACGCCCAACATGACCTGGAAAGCGCCATGTCATGCCCCAGCTCACTTTGGCCAGCAAGAAGGCGAACGGCCCGTGGTGGTGGGCTTTGGACCTTGCGGAATTTTTGCAGCGCTGAGCTTGGCACAAATGGGTTTCAAGCCCATTGTCATAGAGCGCGGCAGCCCCGTACGCCAGCGCACCAAAGACACTTGGGCTTTATGGCGCAAGCAAACACTCAACCCCGAAAGCAATGTGCAATTTGGCGAAGGTGGGGCCGGCACTTTTTCAGACGGCAAGCTGTACAGCCAAATCAAAGATCCACGCCACTTGGGTCGCAAGGTGATGAACGAATTTGTCAATGCCGGCGCGCCCAGTGACATTTTGTTTGCTGCGCATCCTCACATTGGAACCTTTAAATTGGTGAAGGTCGTAGAAAACTTGCGCGAACAAATCATTGCGCTTGGCGGCGAAGTTCGTTTTGAACAACGCGTGGTCGATATCGACATTGAAAGCACACCTACAGGCCGACAAGTGACAGGCCTGCACATGGAAGATCGCAACTCAGGCGCGCGCACACATCTGGCCACTCACCATGTGGTGCTCGCTTTGGGTCACAGCGCTCGCGACACCTTCACCTTGCTTTACGAGCGTGGTGTTTACATGGAAGCCAAAGCTTTTTCAGTGGGAGTTCGCATTGAACATCCCCAAAGTGTGATTGATGCCGCGCGGTGGGGTCGCCATGCAGGCCACCCCTTGCTGGGCGCAGCCGATTACAAACTGGTACACCATGCGCAAAACGGCCGCGCGGTGTACAGCTTTTGCATGTGCCCTGGTGGCACTGTGGTGGCCGCTACCAGCGAAGCAGGCCGCGTGGTCACCAACGGCATGAGTCAATATTCGCGCAACGAACGCAATGCCAACGCAGGCATGGTGGTGGCCATTGAGCCTTCTGATTACCCTCTAGACACTGCTTCATGGCAAGCAGCGTTTGGCGAGCAAGATGGTTTGAAATGGGCCTCGCAAGCCCAGGCCATGGCGCAGCAAACACCGAAGGCACATCACCCTTTGTCGGGCATGGTGTTGCAACGCCAGCTGGAATCGAAAGCTTATGTGGCGGGTGGAGAAAACTACAACGCACCCGGTCAATTGGTTGGTGACTTTTTAGCGGCCCGAGCTTCCAAAGAATGGGGTGACGTGGTGCCGTCCTATCAACCAGGTGTGAGTCTGGTTGACTTGGCGCAAGTTTTACCGAGCTACGCCATTCAAGCCATGCGCGAAGCATTGCCCGTGTTTGGTCGCAAGATCAAGGGCTACGACATGAAGGATGCGGTGCTCACGGGCGTGGAAACACGCACATCGTCACCGCTCAAAATGACGCGCAGCGACAACTTCCAAAGTTTGAACACGCAAGGCCTGTATCCCGCAGGCGAAGGCGCCAGTTATGCCGGCGGCATTTTGTCGGCCGGCGTAGATGGCATCAAAGTGGCCGAGGCCTTGGCGCAATCGCTGTGCGCATCGCCACAGCGCCCATCTGTTTAAAAAGTAATTTTGGTGCCAAGGCTGAACATCGCCTTGCCACCCAATCGACCCAAAGTGCCGTCGACCTGAAAGCCTGGCATGACATCCGTGCGCGCGCCAATGCCCACCATGGGTTTGGATGCGCGCTGTGCGACCGATTCAATGTGCCCGGTCCAGGTACCAAAAGACTGCTCCCAAGCCACTCCCAAACTAGGCGTGTCACGACCTTCTGCATCACGGCTGCTCACCATACTGGCGTGAAGTGCGCCAATGCCCATGTCACATGTTGCGTTAGCAGAGACAAATGATTTTTGTCCTTCGCCCTTTTGCCATTGGGTCGCACCCAGCACCCAAGCAAAGTGACAGCTGTTGTCTTTCGGTGATGTGACCTGCATCTTTGCTTGGAGAGTTTGACTGTGCGCGCCGCCTGAAAGCGTGCGCGCATCTGCCACAATCAAATCCAATCCCGGCAAGGGTGAATAGGTAGGTGCAATGGTTAAAGAGCGCGAACCATCGGCTGCACGTGACCAAAATGTTTCAACGTGGGCCACACCTTGATCGTTCACGTTGGCGTCGTCCACACTCAAGGGGCGACCCGCTTGGGCAGACAGGCTGACTAAAGAGATTGCCAAAAGGCTGGTGATTTTTTTCATGTCGCTCACTCGCTTCAAAATTAAACAAACAAAACAGGAATCATCGAGATGATCAACAACAGCGCCATTGTCCAATTGAACCATTTGCGCAAAGTGTCGCGTTGTAAATAATGCTCTATTTTGGCCCCTAACCAAACCCACAAACCCACACTGGGAAAATTAATGGCGCTGAACATCATGCAAGTCAGCACCACAAATGTCAGTGATGCATCGGTGGGCATGTAGTTACTGAAATACCCAATGGCCATGATCCATGCCTTGGGGTTCACCCACTGAAAAGCTGCGGCGCCCAAGAAGCCAATAGGCTTTGTAGCTTCTTCGCCATTGCGCTCTGGGGCACCACTGCGCGCCACACCCCATGCCAAATAAACTAGATACGTAAAGCCAACCACCTTCATCACTTGATAAACAAAGGGATACGCCTTCAGCAAACTTTCCAAACCTGCGCCCACCAGCAGCAGCATCACAAAGTGGCCCAGCGACACCCCTAGCCAGTGCGGCAAAGTACGCTTCACGCCAAAGTTGACACCCGAGGCCAACAGCATCATGTTATTGGGGCCCGGCGTCACTGAAGTGACAAAGGCAAACATGGCCATGGCGGTCACCAGCTCAACATTGAAGTTCATGCGATCTTGCCCTTGACCCACTGCGTGTGAAACTTACCGGGCCTGTCCAAACGCTGATAAGTGTGAGCGCCAAAGTAATCACGCTGCGCTTGCAGCAAGTTGGCGGGCAAGCGCTCGGTACGGTAAGCATCGTAGTAGCTCAAGGCACTCATGAAGGCAGGCACCGCCACACCCCTCATGGCAGCCATGGCCACGACCTCACGCAAGTCTTGCTGGCACTCAGCCATCAGACGCACAAAGTGATCATCGATGAGCAAGTTGGCAAGATCGTTTTTACCAGCAAAGGCGCGGCGAATGTCTTCCAGCAAGTGTGCACGAATGATGCAACCCGCACGCCAAACCGATGCCACTTTGTCCATGGGCAATTGCCAACCGTGTTCTTGATCACCGGCTTTGATCAAGGCAAACCCTTGAGCGTAGGCACAAATTTTGGCAGCCAGCAATGCCTTTTGAATTTTAGGCAGCACTGTTTCTAAATTTTGTTCAGCGTGGGGCGTAGGGCCTTTGAGCAATTTCGAAGCCACCACACGCTCAGGCTGCATCGCACTCATGGTGCGCGCAAACACCGCATCGGCAATGGTGGGCGCACTCACCCCTAAATCCAAGGCCACTTGGCTGGTCCATTTGCCCGTGCCTTTTTGTTCGGCCGTGTCCAAAATCATTTCAACCAAGGCATTGCCCGTTTCGGGATCCTTGAAGGCCAAGATGTCGGCGGTGATGTCGATCAAATAACTGCTTAACTCAGCTTGGCCCCATTCACGGAAAACTGTGCTCATTTGCATGGGTGTCATGCCCAAGTTTTTCATGAGCGCATAGGCTTCGCAAATCATTTGCATGTCGGCATATTCAATTCCGTTGTGCACCATCTTCACAAAGTGACCAGCGCCGCCTGGGCCCATCCATTCACAACAGGGCTGGCCATCGTCAGTCTTGGCGGCAATGGCTTGCAAAAACGGTCTGACGATAGGCCATGCCTCAGCTGAACCGCCTGGCATCAAAGCGGGGCCTTTCAAAGCACCCTCTTCACCACCGCTCACGCCAGTGCCCACATACAAAATACCCGTGCCCTCGAGTGAATCAATGCGTCGCTGCGTATCGCGGTACAAGGTGTTACCGCCGTCAATGATCACGTCTCCGGGTGATAGCAAGGGACGCAACTCATTGAGTACGGCATCAACAGGCGCACCCGCCGGCACCATCAGCCAAACGCGGCGAGGCAATTGCAAGTTGGCGACCAGCTCTGCCAAGGAGTTGGCGGCGCCTGCATTCAAGCCTTCTGTTCGCTTGGCAAAACTGGCGCGCTTGTTGGTATCTAAATCGAAACCTGTGACGCTGAAGCCGTTTCGCTCTAAGTTAAGCGCCAAGTTTTCGCCCATGACGCCTAAACCGATGAGTCCGATGGTTGTTTGCATTGGTCTATTTTTTAGAAATTTGAATTGGATTTTCGCATGGACTTGGAGGGGATT
>JBIKOZ010000178.1:0-4666 GCA_044357745.1 Limnohabitans sp.
GCCTGTTGTCACACCTTTTTCAGCGCCCACTGTACTCATGTGCCAACCGGGTGTGCCTTCTTTTTCCCATTCCAACTCTGTTGGGAAAGGGCCACCACCCACACGGGTGCAGTAGGCCTTGGTGATGCCTAAAACATAGTGCAACATGCCAGGGCCAACGCCCGAGCCTGCCGAGGCATTACCGGCCACACAGTTGCTGGAAGTGACATAGGGGTAGGTGCCGTGATCAACGTCTAGCAGCGTGCCCTGTGCGCCTTCAAACAAAAGATTGGCGCCCAAACGATGTGCATCATTCAGTTCTCGAGAGACATCGGCCATCATGGGCTTGAGCAATGCGGCGTGTTCCATGGCCTCTTTGTACACCACGTCAAACTGTACTTCTCCATGATTCAGATAGGGTTGAAGCGCATCACCAAATGTGAAATTTTCGGAACCTAAATAGCTTTTCAAAACATGGTTGTGCAAGTGCAAAAGTTCTTTGAGCTTGTGCGCAAAACGTTCGGGGTATTTCAAGTCTTGGACCCGCAAGGCACGACGTGCAATTTTGTCTTCGTAAGCCGGTCCTATGCCACGGCCTGTGGTGCCAATTTTTTCTGTGCCGCCTTGTTCACGAGCCGCCTCACGTGCAACATCCAATGCTGCATGGAAAGGCAATATTAAGGGGCATGCTTCACTGATGCGCAAACGGGAGCGTACTTCGACGCCGGCTTTTTCTAGTCCAGCGATTTCTTCAAATAGTTTGCCGGCTGACAGCACCACGCCGTTACCGATGTAGCACTTCACGCCGGGACGCATGATGCCGCTTGGGATCAGGTGCAAAGCAGTTTTAACACCATTGATCACCAATGTGTGGCCCGCATTGTGCCCGCCTTGGAATCGCACCACGCCTTGCGCGCTTTCGGTGAGCCAATCAACCAATTTACCTTTGCCCTCGTCACCCCACTGGGTGCCTACAACGACAACGTTTCGTCCTTTGATCATGTTCATTTTGTTTTGTTTTCAATAACTTTAACGATCCACTGACCTGCGACCTCTATGAGCTCGCGATCAAAATGGAATTCATCGATTTCACTGCTGTGGCCAGGCAGAATACACACCACGGTTTCACCGATCTGACGTAATTTGCCAATGGCTGCACGCAAATCTGCAGAATTGCCCCAAGGCGCACGAATGGCTGCCTTTAAGGAAAGCGCAGGAACCATGCTCACCCATTGTTTCAAGTCGAGGCTAAATCCGACTGCAGGACGATGGCGGCCTATTTCATGACCAAAAACAGCGCCTACACCGTCATATCGACCGCCGCGTATGACGGCATCACTGGCGCCCTTTGCGTAGATGGCAAATCTAAGTCCACTGTAATAAGCATAGCCTCGCGCATCCGCCAAATCAAATTGGAACGTCACGTGAGGCAGTTGATCACTGAGCCACTTCAGCTGCTCAATGGCCATCTTGATTTCTGGTTTTGCAGGGAGTTGTTTCAATGCTTTTGTGAGGACTGAAGCATCTCCATACAAATCAATCAAGCTTGCCAATCCCGCTTGAATGTGTGCTGGGAAACCTTGCGCAAGCTCTGCCAATAAAGAACTGTTTTTAGAAGCCAGAGCGGCATAAACTTGAACGCGCCTGTCGTCGGACAATGACAAACCTTCCAACAAACTGCTCACGATGCGAGCGTCTGCCAGGTCGACCAATATCTCTCCAATTTGAGCGAATTGTAGGCAGTCTAGCGCCAGCTGCAACACTTCTAAATCGGCTTCAAGTCCTGCGTGTCCATAAATTTCTGCACCCAATTGAAGCGGCTCGCGGGTGGCGTGGGGGCGATCAGGACGCGTATGGAGTACAGGGCCGCAGTAGCACAAACGCGTCACGCCCTGACGGTTTAACAAGTGCGCATCAATGCGAGCAACTTGAGGTGTTGTGTCTGCGCGCAAACCCATCATGCGCCCCGATAGTTGATCAACCAACTTAAATGTTTGGAGGTCGAGCGCTTTTCCGGTGCCAGTTAAGAGGGACTCGATGTGCTCAAGCAGAGGCGGGAACACCAACTCAAAGCCATAGCTTCGGGCGGTATCAAGTAGCAATCTTCGGAGTTCTTCGATGTGCCTGGCCTCTGAAGGCAAGACATCAGCGATGTGATCCGGGAGGACCCAAGCAGACATGGCAATAAGGGGGGCTGTTAAAACAGGGATTTTACTGGCTCAAAGCAGCTTAATAGAGCCACATCAAAAGAAACAGTCCCAACAGCACAGTGGTCAGGCCAAAAAACCTGATTTGCCCATCTTCCATTTGCAAGAGTTGCTTGAACATTTCACGCCATTTGGTGGGTGAAATGAGGGGCAGAAGCCCCTCAAAGATCAAAACCAACGCGAAGGCCGTAAGAATTAAAGGCCAGACATCCACTTATTTCTTAGCAGGTTGAGCCGGCGCTGCTTGCGAAGCAGCCCCTGTCGCAGCTGAACTCCGCATGGATTTAAAGAATTCAGAACCGCTGGGGTCAAGCACCATGACATCGCTCTTTTTGGAGAAACTGGCTTTGTACGCGTCTAGGCTTCGGTAAAACTGCGCAAATTGTGGGTCTCGGCCAAAAGATTCGTTGTAAATTTTGGCGGCTTGCGAATCGCCCAGTCCTTTGATTTTTTGTGCTTCGCGGTAAGCATTGGCAATGGTGACTTCGCGCTGACGATCGGCATCGGCACGTATTTTTTCACCCTCTGCAGCGCCTGTAGAGCGCAGCTCATTGGCCACTCGTTTGCGTTCGGCTTCCATGCGTCGATAGACAGACTCTGTGATGGCGTCGACATAATCGGCTCGCGTAATTCGAACATCAACGACGTCCACACCCCAAGGCTTGTCGCCGCGAACTTTCTCTAAAACTTCGCGCTTTACATCGTTCATTAGCACATCACGGTTCAAGGAAAGGAGGTCTTTCACGGTGCGCTTATTGATCTCTTCTTGGAACGCATTTCGAACCACACGGTTCAATTGATTCGCGCCGGCTTTTTCGTCCAAGCCAACGTTGCGAATGTAGGCCAAGGGGTCTGTGATTCGCCAACGCACGTACCAGTCAATGACCACACGTTGTTTTTCGGCGGTCAACATGGGCTCCGTGTCGGGGCTGTCTAAGGTCAGCAAACGCTTGTCAATGTAAGTGACGTTTTGCAGCGGCGGGGGCAACTTGACATTCAATCCCGGCTCGGTGATGACTTCCTTAATTTGGCCCAGTGCGTAGACCACACCAAATTGACGTTGATCGACCACAAACAGCATAGAGCTGGCCAGGGCCAAGAGGATTAGAAGGGATGAAGCCCAAATTCCAATGCGATTCATTTTCGGGCTTCCTTAACGTATTTCTCGGTCACGCGAGCGAAGGCTGTCGCGTGATCTTGGATCAGCAGTGGGGGCACTCTGAGTGGGTGGAACAACGGGCGAAGCACTGCTGGCCGCAGAGGTGTCAGGCGCTGCCACAGCACCTGTCGCACCGGTCGTCATCTGAATCAATTTGTCGAGCGGCAAGTACATTAAATTGGAGCCTTGTTTGCTTTCCACAACCACCTTCGTGACATTGGTGTAGATTTGCTGCATGGCATCCAAATACATGCGATCACGCGTGACTTGCGGGGCCTTTTGGTATTCGGGCAAGATGGCTTTAAAACGTTGCGAGTCACCCTCTGCTTGCGCCACAATTCTTTCACGGTAGGCTTGCGATTCCTCTTTCAAACGCGAGGCAGCACCTACAGCGCGGGGTATCACATCGTTGGCATAGGCTTGTGCTTCGTTTTTAGCGCGCTCACGCTCCTGCCCTGCTTTCAGCACATCGTCGAAAGCTGCTTGAACTTGTTCAGGCGGCCTCACGCCCCCTTGTTGCAAGTTGATGCCGACGACTTCAATGCCAACTTTGTAACGATCAAGGATGTTTTGCATCAAGGCTCTAACCCGAGGCGCAATTTGATCGCGTTCTTCTGCCAAAGCTGAGTCCATTTTCATTTTGCCAACCACTTCGCGAACAGCGGTTTCGGCGGCCTGAACCACAGCCTCTGTTGGATTCTTGCTTTCAAATAAATAGGCCCGAGCATCATTCAAGCGGTATTGAACCGCAAATTTAATTTCAACAATATTTTCGTCTTCAGTGAGCATGGCTGACTCACGCAAACCTGTGGCCTTGATGACGTTGTCCCGGCCAATGTCAACTGAGCGAATTTGAGTGACAAAGACCAGTTCATTTTTTTGAATGGGGTATGGAAAGCGCCAATTGAATCCAGCGCCCACTGTGGCTTTGTATTTTCCGAATTGGGTGATAACCGCTTGTTGACCCTCTTGGACAATGAAGAATCCAGTACCAAGCCAAATCAAGATTCCTGCACCCAAAATGACGCCAATTCCCAAATTGCGAAATACGGGTGGCAAGCCATTGGGGAAGCCCCCGCCGTTGGGCGGGCCTTTGTGCGGCGGACCCCCATTTTTATTGCCTAAGAATTGCGCCAATTTGCGGTTGAGATCTCGCCATAACTCATCGAGATCGGGCGGGCCCGATGAAGGACGCGGCTTGTTGTTGCCATTCGAGCCGTTTTGATGAGGCGGCTGAGGATTGTTGTTGGCGCCTGGCGTGTTGCCAGAAGGCGCATTGTCTTGGCCTTCAGAGGAAGGCTTGTCATCGCCACGGCCCCAT
>JBIKOZ010000179.1:0-4644 GCA_044357745.1 Limnohabitans sp.
TGCCATCGCTTTCGCACAACAAAATGGCTGCGGCATTCAAATCGTACCCCGCGTGAACAAAATCTTCCACCGCTGCGGTCATGGGCTTGTCCATCATTTCTAAACCGGCTGGAATGATGCCGGCTGCAATGACGGCTGCCACCGCATCGCCGGCTTTGCGAATGTCATCAAAGCTGGCCATGATGCAACGCGCCAGTTGAGGTTTGGGCACCAGCTTGACGGTCACTTCGGTGGTGATGGCCAACATGCCTTCGCTGCCCACCAACACCGACAACAAATCAAAGCCAGAAGTGTCTAGCGCGTCGCTGCCAAATGTCACCGCATCACCTTCGATGGTGAAGCCTTTGACTTTAAGCACATTGTGCAAAGTGAGGCCGTATTTGAGGCAGTGCACACCGCCCGAATTTTCAGCAACGTTGCCGCCAATGGTGCAAGCAATTTGGCTGGACGGATCGGGTGCGTAATACAAACCATGCGGCGCGGACGCCTCAGAAATGGCCAAGTTTCGAACGCCGCACTGTACAACGGCCGTTCTGGAGTGGGGGTCAATTTTGACAATCTGGTTGAACTTGGCCATCGACAAAGTGACGCCCAGTTTGTGCGGCATGGCGCCGCCCGACAAACCCGTGCCTGCGCCCCTTGCCACAACGGGTACGGCCAATGCATGACAAGCTTTCAAAACTTCTTGCACTTGGATTTCTGTTTCGGGTAACGCCACCACCAAGGGCCGCTCGCGGTAGGCCGTGAGACCATCGCACTCATAAGGCACAGTGTCCTCCAAGGTGTAAAGCAAGGCGTGAGCAGGTAGCACGGCGCTCAAGGCTTTCACCACTTGCGCTTGTCGATCGGCGCGAGACAGGGCTTCGATGTTGGTGAGTGCGTTCATGGCAATCTTTTAAAAAGACAAATCAAAATTATTTGAAGATCACGGTTTTGTGACCGTTCAAAAGTACGCGGTGTTCGCTGTGCCATTTCACGGCACGTGCCAACACTTGGCTTTCAGTGTCACGCCCTTGGGTGGTGAGCGCTTCGACTGTTTTAGAGTGATCCACCCGCGCAACATCTTGTTCAATGATGGGGCCTTCGTCCAAATCGGCAGTCACATAGTGCGCCGTGGCACCAATCAATTTGACGCCGCGATCATGTGCTTGGTAATAAGGCTTGGCACCCTTGAAGCTGGGCAGGAAAGAGTGGTGAATGTTGATGGCACGACCCGACAATTTGCGACATAAATCGTCCGACAAAATTTGCATGTAGCGCGCCAGCACCACCAACTCGGCGCCTTCAGCTTGAATGACCTCGTACTGCTTGGCTTCGGCTTCAGCTTTGTTGGCAGCGCTGACGGGTATGTGGTGAAAGGGAACGTTGTAGCTGGCTGCCAATTGGTAGAACTCGCGGTGATTGCTCACAATGGCGCGAATGTCGATGGGCAGCAAACCGCTTTTCCAGCGGAACAGCAAATCGTTCAGGCAATGGCCTTCTTTGCTCACCAAAATGACGGCCGGCATGGGCTGTTGGGTGTTGTGCAATTTCCAAGTCATTTGGAACGTGGCTGCAAAATCGACCAGTTGGCTGCGCAAATCGGTCTCGCTCACTTGGTCACAAGCAAACTGCACGCGCATGAAAAACAGACCGGTGTCGGGATCGTTGTATTGAGCGGCTTCTTCAATGTTGCCGCCGCGCTCTAGCAAGAAGCCAGAGACAGCATGCACGATGCCCGTTCTGTCAGGGCAGGAAAGCGTCAAAATGAAAGCGTGATTCATGAACGACATTGTCGCAGGGACAAGAAGGCTTTGCCAGATTCGGGGCAGCACCTGATAAGACTAGACCGATGGGGGGCTGTTTCAGCGAAGCTGCTTCAGTGAACGACCACCGGCTGTTGCGCTAAGCCTGTGTAGCGCTCGAGAGTGTCTTCAACCTCTTCCTGGGTGGGGGTATTTTGCTGCCAAGCTTGGATGTGCATTTGAAACATCTCTGCCCAAGAGCCATCTAGATAAACTTCTTTGCCCGAGCGTTTGTCAACAATTTCAAAACCGTGACGCTCTAGGGTGGGCACTTTAGAGACGGGAGCCGCCTCACCTGTTTCATTGGCCAACACATGCATGACGGCGAAAGATTCGGATTCGTACAACAAGTTCATGGTCATATTCTGACTGAAGTCAGCGCCATTTGGTCAAGGGCGTTGCAATTTTTTTCAAGCGCTGTCAAAAACAAACATCGGTCACCTGAATTTGTTGAGCTTGAATGCTCAGTCTGCCAGAGGTGGTAAAGCTTCGGTGCCGTCCATTTCCATATCGATGAAATTGCCATTGACCTGTGTAATTTTGATGCGAACGGGCATGCCGCCGTGAGATTTAGACAGCCACATTTCAATTTGACTGTCGAATTTGCCTCGGGGTAAACAAACCCAACGCTGAGTCTCAAGCCGCGCCCCTTTAATGTCAATGGGCTCGTCTGATTTGTAGGTGAGGCGCCAATTAACAGCGTCGCGAGCTGTCGCTGTTTGAACATTCAAGACAGAGCCTACTGTGAAATTTTGGGCGGCGGTGGCAGCCGCCATTTGGATGAACAAACTCACCTGATCCTGCGCGCCCGCTTGCATTTCTGCGCTGGGTGTGTTGGCGCTGAAGCTTATTTTGCGTTGCACTGCATCAAAGTGGGCGGCGCGCTCGCCGCGCCAGCTGTCGGTGTACTTTTGCGGAGCCAGCCCTTGGTCGGCAAGCTCACCTTGACTGCGCCACACCCGGCTGCCCACCAAAAAAGCCCGAACACGCAGCTCGGCTTCATAGTTTCTAGGCGCGCTGTTGGCTGAGTTGACTTGCCACTTTAAGGCACCGGAGGCGTAATAGTTGAGGCCCCGCTCTTGTCCGGTGAGCGTGTAGTTGATTTGGACATTGTCGGGAAAACTGCCTGATTTTGCGACCAAGGCATTGTCTTGGGTGGAGACTACTGCTGGCGCCTCCGCTGCTTTTTCAACCACCGTGGGGGGAGCGGCAGATTCTGCAAAGGGCGACGGCAACTCATTGGCAGCATTGCTGGCACTTTCATTTGAGACTGGGAGCGGTTCTGGCAGCGCAGCGCTTGCTACGGCGGCAAGTTCTGCGGGCGAGGCAGTCTCTGCGCTTAAAGCGGCTTGTGGCGGTTTGGGTTTTGCCTTTGCAGGGAACCGCACCTGATCGGTAAATTTTTGGGTATTGGCTGGCGGGGTCGGGGTGACCGACTGGATGACGCGAGTTTGCAAAGGCCCTAATTTTTGAGATTCAGAATGCAGTCGCCACAGGCTCTCCCCTGAGGTTAGCAGCAGCCACAAATGCACACCCAAAACCAGCGCGCTCAAAGCAACCAGCTTTTGCCGGCTTGGGCTTGCAATCAGAAGGGCGCCGCTATGCATGTCAATGGATGAGTTTGCTTTTCTGCTCAGGGTTTGTTGAGGCTAAGTTTGAAGAACTTTTAAATCTTAGAAATTCTAGAGGGAGATAGATTGGTTAAACTGTCCGGCTGCCTTAATTCAATTGCAAAATAACACAAACAACCCTATGAAATTAGCAACCTACAAAGACGGATCGCGTGATGGCCAATTGGTGGTGGTATCACGCGACCTCAGCACCGCCCATTATGCGACCGGCATCGCACAGCGCTTGCAGCAGGTTCTAGACGATTGGAATTTTTTAGCGCCACAATTGGAAGACTTGTACCTGACCTTGAACCATGGCAAGGCGCGTCACGCCTTTCCGTTTGATCCCAAACAATGCATGGCGCCGCTGCCCCGAGCCTACCAATGGGCCGATGGGTCTGCTTTCCTGAATCATGTTGAGTTGGTGCGTGCCGCACGCAAATCAGAGGTGCCTGAAAGCTTTTACAAAGATCCCCTCATGTACCAGGGTGGCAGCGATGATTTTCTGGGCCCTTGCGATGATGTGGTTTGTCCAGATGAGGCTTTTGGCATTGATTTTGAAGCCGAAATTGCAGTCATCACAGGCGACGTGCCCATGGGCGTCTCGTCCGAAAATGCTTTGGATGGCATACGGTTGGTGATGATTGCCAATGACGTGAGTTTGCGCAATCTCATCCCCGATGAACTGTCAAAAGGATTTGGCTTTGTTCAAAGTAAACCTGCCACGGCCTTCAGCCCCGTCGCAGTGACCTTGGACGAATTGGGCGATGCTTGGGACCAAGGTCGAGTGCATTTAACTTTGCAATCCACTTGGAATGGTCGCAAAGTCGGTATGTGCGAAGCTGGCCCGGAGATGACTTTTCATTTTGGCCAACTGATTGCCCATATTTGCAAGACACGCAACGTGCGCGCTGGCACCATTGTGGGCAGTGGCACGGTGAGCAATCAAAGCGTGGACGTTAACGGCAAACCTGAATGGGTCAAGGGCTACAGCTGCATCGCAGAAAAGCGCGCCATTGAAACCATCTTAGATGGTAAACCCTCAACTGAATTTATGAAGTTTGGCGACACCATTCGAATTGAGATGAAGGGCAAAGATGGTCAAAGCCTGTTGGGTGCCATCGATCAGCAGATCATGCCTTTGGCCAATTTCTCTTCGGCGGCCTGACACCCAATGCATCGCAATGCAGCGGGAAACGCTAGCAAGCGTGTGACCGGTATTTCACATTCGCAAACAAGACAAATGCCAT
>JBIKOZ010000180.1:0-4633 GCA_044357745.1 Limnohabitans sp.
AGAAGAGGTGAAAATGAAATTTGCCAATGCACAGGCAACTGTCTACAACGATACCGTTGTCAGGCAGTTTGCCATCATGACGGTGGTGTGGGGTGTGGTGGGCATGCTGGTTGGCGTGATCATTGCCGCTCAGTTAACTTGGCCTGAGTTGAACTTGGGCATTTCTTGGCTCAGCTATGGTCGATTGAGGCCATTGCACACCAATGCGGTGATCTTCGCATTTGGTGGATGCGGCTTGTTCGCATCGGCTTACTACGTGGTTCAGCGAACTTGCCACGTGCGATTGTTCAATGACAAACTCGCCAGCTTCACCTTTTGGGGTTGGCAGTTGGTTATTTTGGCAGCCGCTATTTCTTTGCCCATGGGCTACACCAGCGGCAAAGAATATGCCGAACTTGAGTGGCCCATTGACATCTTGATCACCTTGGTCTGGGTGTCTTTTGCAGTGGTTTTCTTTGGCACCATCGGCACGCGAAAGGTTCGTCACATCTATGTGGCCAACTGGTTTTTCGGCGCCTTCATCATTGCCGTAGCGTTGCTCCACTTGGTGAACAGTGCGGCCATGCCGGTGGGGCTTATGAAGTCTTACTCAGCCTATGCGGGTGTGCAAGATGCCATGGTGCAGTGGTGGTACGGCCACAATGCGGTAGGCTTCTTCTTGACTGCTGGCTTTTTGGGCATGATGTATTACTTCATCCCTAAGCAAGCTGAGCGGCCGGTCTACAGCTACCGCTTGTCGATTGTTCACTTTTGGGCGCTCATCTTCACGTACATGTGGGCGGGCCCGCACCACTTGCACTACACCGCATTGCCCGACTGGACTCAGTCACTTGGCATGGTGTTCTCCCTTATTTTGTTGGCACCCAGCTGGGGCGGCATGATCAACGGTGTGATGACCTTGTCTGGCGCATGGCACAAGCTGCGCGATGACCCTGTGCTTCGCTTCCTCATTGTGTCTTTGTCCTTCTATGGCATGTCCACATTTGAAGGCCCCATGATGTCCATCAAAACAGTGAACGCCTTGTCTCACTACACCGATTGGACGGTGGGTCACGTGCACTCTGGTGCTTTGGGTTGGGTAGGCTTGGTCACCATGGGCACCATGTATTACCTCATTCCCCGTTTGTTTGGCCAGAAAAAAATGTACAGCGTCAAGGCCATTGAGGCGCACTTCTGGATTGCCACCATTGGCATTGTGATTTACATCGCAGCCATGTGGATTGCCGGCGTCATGCAAGGTTTGATGTGGCGCGCTGTCAATGCAGACGGTACCTTGACCTACACCTTTGTAGAGTCCGTCAAGGCCACATACCCCTTTTATCTCGTGCGCTTTTTGGGAGGCCTGCTGTATTTGGGCGGCATGTTGATCATGTTGTGGAATACCTTGAAAACAGCGACCCATGGTCATGCTCAGGATGTGAACATTCCAGCGCCTGCGCTTGCACACGCCTAACCCCAATTGGAGAAACATTCAATGTCAAACAATTTAAAAACGGGCGGTGGTTTTTCCCACGAGAAAATTGAAACCAACAACTTCCTCATGATCGTGTTGATCTTGCTGGTGCTGTTGGCTGGGGGCATGGTTGAAATCGTGCCCCTGTTTTTCCAGAAATCAACCACGGAAGCTGTGCCTGGGCTCAAGCCCTACACGGCGCTTCAAGTGGCAGGTCGCGATATTTATGTGCGTGAAGGTTGCTACAACTGTCACTCTCAAATGATTCGCCCCTTCCGCGCTGAAACCATGCGCTATGGCCCTTACTCAGTCGCGGGGGAGTTTGTATATGACCACCCCTTTCAATGGGGCAGCAAGCGCACAGGCCCTGACTTGGCGCGTGTGGGCGGCAAGTACTCTGATGAATGGCATCGCATTCACTTAATTAATCCGCGTGACGTGGTCCCCGAGTCCAACATGCCTGCCTATGCCTGGTTGAAAAAATCTCCCGTCGATGGTCTCAGCCTGCCAACGCACATGCGTGGTCTGCGCACTCTAGGTGCCCCTTACAGCGATGAAGAAATTGCCAAAGCGACTGAAGACGTTAAAGGCAAAACAGAGCTAGATGCCGTGATTGCTTATCTGCAAGTCATGGGCATCCACCGCAAATAAAGGGAGAACACAACATGGACGTCAATACCCTTCGGTCTGCTGTGACCGTGCTCACCTTCATCGTGTTCATTGGCATCGTTGTGTGGACTTTGTCTAAGCGTCGTACGGCTGAGTTTGAAGAGGCGGCCCAACTGCCCTTCGGCCAAGACGACTGAAGACCCCAGATCAACGAATAGAAAGAGAAACTGATATGAGCGACTTCACAAGCAATTTCTGGTCTTTGTATGTGGCCGGCATTTCCTTGGTCGGCATCGTGGCCTGCTTGCTGCTGCTTTACTTCAGCGGCAAAGCCAAAGCCATGACCGACGACGACAACACCACGGGCCACGTGTGGGACGGTGACTTGCGTGAGATGAACAACCCCTTGCCGCGCTGGTGGGTGGGCTTGTTTCTGATCACCATCGTCTTCTCCTTGGGCTATTTGGCCTTGTACCCTGGTTTAGGGACCCACGCAGGTCAGTTGACTTGGACGTCGACCGGCCAATATGACGAAGAAGTGGCCAAGGCCAATCAAGCATTGGAACCCATGTACGCCAAATTTGCGGGAATGCCGCCCGAAGAGTTGGCCAAAGACCCACAGGCCATGGCCATTGGAGACCGTTTGTTCATGAACAATTGCGCGCAGTGTCATGGCTCCGATGCACGCGGCAGCAAGGGCTTCCCCAATCTGACAGATGCCGATTGGCTACATGGCGGGTCACATGCCAAGATCAAAGAAACTTTGGTCAATGGCCGTAACGGCTTGATGCCCCCCATGGCTGCTGCTGTGGGCACGCCTGAAGATGTTCGGAATCTGGCGCAATATGTACTCAGCTTGTCCAGCAGCCCTCACGATTCCTTGAAGGCCGCTTTGGGCAAATCTAAATTTGGTACCTGTGCTGCTTGCCATGGACCTGATGGCAAAGGCAATCAAGCTTTGGGTGCGCCCAATTTAACCGATGACGTTTGGTTGCATGGATGGGGCGAGAATGCCATTGTGGCGATGGTCACAAATGGCAAAGTTAACCCTATGCCTGCACAAGCTGACAAGCTCACCGATGCGCAATTGCATGTGTTGGCTTCTTATGTCTGGGGATTGTCAAACACAAGCGCCAGGGTGGCGGCAAAATAAAATGAGTGAGTGATTTTGGACTCTCCAGATAAGCCGAACAAGCCAAACAAGGCGCCGCAAAAGTTCATCCCGATTGTCCCCTTGCAAGAGTTCATGCGAGAAGCATCCACTCCAGGCGGTTCGGAGGAGGGCGCATGGGGTGAGCTGTATCAGGCGCATGAAAAAATTTATCCCCGCAGCGTCCAAGGCATTTTTGCCAAGTGGCGCTGGGGTTTTGTGTTCCTCACTCAAATTATTTTCTACGGCTTGCCTTGGCTAGAGTGGGGTCAGCGCCAAGCCATGCTGTTTGATTTAGGCGCTCGACGCTTTTATATTTTTGGCATTGTGCTTTACCCACAAGACTTTATCTATCTCACCGGCTTGTTGGTGATCTCTGCTTTTTCATTGTTCTTGTTCACTGCCATAGCAGGTCGATTGTGGTGCGGCTTTGCATGTCCTCAAACGGTTTACAGCGAAATTTTCATGTGGATCGAGCGCAAGGTGGAGGGCAATCGAACGGCGCGAATGCGACTTGATTCGCAAAACATGTCCCTGGAAAAACTGGTGAAGAAATGGTACAAACATTTTCTTTGGATTGGTTTTTCCATTTGGACGGGCTTTACCTTTGTGGGGTATTTCACCCCCATTCGTGATTTGGGCATGGCGTTCTTTGTGGGCAACATGTCCTCCTGGGAAGTGTTTTGGGTGTTCTTCTATGGCTTTGCAACTTACGGCAATGCAGGCTTTATGCGTGAGCAAGTGTGCAAGTACATGTGTCCCTATGCGCGCTTTCAAAGCGCCATGTTTGACAAAGACACCCTGATCGTGACCTACGACACCGAGCGAGGTGAGCCCAGAGGTTCCCGATCCAGAAAATCTGATTCGGCGGCACTGAATTTAGGCGCCTGCGTCGACTGCAGTTTGTGCGTTCAAGTCTGTCCCACCGGCATTGATATTCGAAAAGGCTTGCAGTACGAATGCATTGGCTGTGGTGCCTGCGCCGATGTGTGCGACACCGTGATGGACAAAGTGGGCTATGCACGTGGTTTGGTGAAATATTCCACGCAGCACGCCATGCAAAATAAATGGACTTCATCCCAAACCATCCGGCATATCTTCAGGCCACGCGTTTTAATTTACACCGGCATTTTACTGTTAGTGATCGCAATTTTGTTTGGCAGTTTGTTCGCACGAAAATCCTTCAAGGTGGATGTCGTGCGCGACCGAGCTTCGCTTGCGCGCATTGTGAGTGGTGGCAAGATCGAAAACGTGTACCGATTGCAGATCATGAATGCAGCAGAAAAACGCCAGCATTTTCAAGTCACAGCGCAAGGTATGAACGAGCTCAAGATCATTGCCGATTCAGAAGATTGGGTGGTCGAGTCGACTCAGTCACGTTGGATTTTGATTCGCCTGCAAGTGCCTTATGACTCAGCATT
>JBIKOZ010000182.1:0-4593 GCA_044357745.1 Limnohabitans sp.
ATCGCTGTCTTGATGCTGGCACTCAGGTGGCGCGACGGTTTATTTCGCGCTGAGCCGCCATTAGCTTAGTTTTTTGACCAGCACTTGGCTGCGTCTGTCCGAGTTGTATTTGCGTTTTCGGCCCTCCGGCAACCAATCGGCATCCACTTGAACAAATCCGCGTTTGATGAACCAGTGCATGGTTCGGGTGGTGAGCACAAAGATACTTTGCAAGCCCATGGCGCGTGCGCGTTGTTCAATGCGCTTGAGAACCTTCTCACCATCGCCTTGACCTTGTGACTGAGGCGACACCGTGAGTGCGGCCATTTCGGCGGTTTTGGCCTCAGCGAAGGGGTAAAGAGCGGCACAGGCAAAGATCACACTATCGTGTTCAATGACAGTGTAGTGATCAAAGTCGCGTTCGATTTCAGTTCTGTCGCGCTTGACCAGTGTGCCATCGTTTTCAAAGGGTTCGATAAGCTGCAAAATACCGCCCACATCGTCATGGGTGGCTTCGCGCAACTCCTCAAGTTTCTCGTCTACCACCATGGTGCCGATGCCATCGTGAACATAAATTTCCAGCAGCAAAGCGCCGTCCACGGCAAATGGCAGGATGTGACTGCGCTCTACGCCTTGTTTGCAAGCCTTCACACAATGCTCAAGATAAAACGCATGATCAGTGGGCAGCAAAGGCGCTGGCAATTCTTTGAGTAAATTTTCTGCAGCCGCCAAAGGCAACTCAGTGTCGATGGGGTTGTCTTCTGATTCTGGCGCTTGCGGTTTGATGCGAAGACCCGGAATTTCAGTGAGGAAAATGAGTTTGTCGGCTTGAAGCTCAATGGCAACACTGGTGGCCACTTCTTCCATCGATAAATTAAAGGCCTCGCCCGTGGGTGAAAAACCAAACGGCGACAAGAGCACCATGGCACCCATGCCGAGTGTTTGGGTAATGCCTGCAACATCGACCTTGCGAACCAAGCCTGAGTGTTGATAGTCAACGCCATCGACAATGCCGACAGGTCGCGCGGTTAAGAAATTGCCACTGATCACGCGCACGGTGGAGCCCGCCATGGGGGTGTTTGGCAAGCCTTGGCTGAAAGCTGCTTCAATCTCATAGCGCAATTGGCCAGCGGCTTCTTGGGCACAATCAAGCGCCACTTCATCGGTAATGCGAATGCCTTGAGAATATTTGGGCGCGTGACCTTTTGCCTTTAATTGCTCGTTGACCTGGGGCCTGAAACCGTGGACCAAGACAATCTTGACGCCCATGCCCTGAATCAGGGCTAAGTCTTGCGCCAGATGCTGCAATTTACCTGCGGCAATGGCTTCACCAGCAATGCCCACGACGAAGGTTTTGCCCCGATGCATGTGAATGTAGGGTGCCACCGAGCGAAACCAAGGTACGAAGGTGAAGTTAAAGACAGTTGACATGAGCTTTGGGGTCTCTCGAAAAGGGCTAAGACAGCGGATAATTCAGGCCTTACGCCATCCCTGATTTTTACAGAAGTTTTGCCATTGTCAGCCACCCCCTTGAAAATCGAGTTCCCAGAGTCCTTGCCGGTGTCGGCAAAGCGCGACGAAATCGCTCAGGCTATGGCGGAACACCAGGTCATCATCGTTTGTGGTGAGACCGGCTCGGGCAAAACCACCCAGCTTCCCAAAATTGCTTTGGCACTGGGTCGCGGCAAACTGAACGCAAAGCCTGGTCAGCGCGCCAAATGGATAGGCCATACCCAGCCGCGACGCATTGCGGCCAGCAGCGTGGCCAAGCGCATTGCCGATGAATTGCACACGCCCTTGGGCGATGTGGTGGGCTACAAGGTGCGTTTTCAGGACCGTTTGTCGAAGGATGCGTCGGTGAAACTCATGACCGATGGCATTTTGTTGGCTGAAACCCAAAATGACCCGCTGCTGGAGGCTTATGACACCCTGATCATTGACGAGGCCCACGAACGAAGCCTCAACATTGATTTTCTACTGGGCTACTTGCGTCAAATTTTGCCAAGGCGGCCCGATTTGAAAGTGGTGGTCACATCCGCCACCATTGATGCCAATCGATTTGCAAACCATTTTGCTTCCAGCAAGGGGCCTGCTCCCGTCATCATGGTGTCTGGCAGAACGTTTCCTGTTGAAATGCGCTGGCGACCCTTTGAAGAATCTCGCGAGCATGACCTCAACGATGCCATTGCTGAAGCGGTGGATGAGCTATGGACGGGTCATGCGTCGGGTGACATTCTGATTTTCTTGCCTGGAGAGCGTGAAATCAGGGAAGCTGCCGATCATTTGAGCAAGCATATCTCCCACAGCGCGGTGACCCGTGGCGCAGAAGTTTTGCCATTGTTTGCGCGGCTTTCGCAAGCCGATCAAGAACGTGTTTTTGACAATCACAGCGGCAGGCGAATTGTGCTGGCCACCAATGTGGCTGAAACCTCGCTCACCGTGCCGGGCATTCGGTATGTCATCGACGCCGGTACCGCGCGTGTTAAGCGTTATAGTCTTCGCAGTAAGGTGGAGCAGCTCATGGTGGAGCCCATTAGCCAAGCGGCTGCCAACCAGCGTGCAGGCCGGTGTGGTCGCGTAGCCGATGGCATTTGCATTCGGCTTTATGACGAAACTGATTTCAAGGGTCGTCCTCAATTTACCGATCCAGAAATTTTGCGGTCATCGCTGGCGGGCGTGATTCTGCGGATGAAGTCCTTGCACCTAGGGGTTGTTGATGATTTCCCCTTCATTGAAGCCCCTTCTAAACGTGCCATCACCGACGGCTATCAGCTTTTGGCAGAACTTGGCGCAGTGAATGAGGCCAATGACCTTACGCACACAGGCGCTGAATTGGCCAAATTGCCTTTAGACCCACGAGTCGGCCGAATGATTTTAGAAGCCAGAGACCGTCAGTCACTGGATGAAATTTTGATCATCGCCAGTGCGCTGTCAGTGCAAGATGTGCGTGATCGCCCCATGGAAGCGCAGTCGCAAGCGGATCAAGCGCATGCAAAATTTGACGATGAGAAAAGTGAATTCACAGGCTATTTGAAGCTGTGGAAGTGGTTGTCTGAATCGCGAGGCGGTAAAACTGCCGCGGGTGCTGGTGCTGAACATAAACTAAGCAATCGCCAATACGAGCAATTGTTGCGACAAAATTTCATCAACATCCGCAGAGTTCGTGAGTGGCGCGATACGCATACGCAGTTGCACACCACAGTGGCTGAACATCGCTGGCAATTAAATTCAAAGCCGGCCTCGTATGAGCAAATTCATTTGTCGATGCTCGCAGGCTTGCTGGGCAACGTGGGGTGCAAACAAGACGATGAAGATGTTTACTTGGGTGCCAGGGGAATTAAGTTTTATCGCCATCCAGGCGCGCATTTGTCCAAAAAACCTGGGCGTTGGACCGTGGTTTCTGAGTTGGTCGAAACCACGCGTCTCTTTGGCCGCGGTATTGCGGGCATCGAGCCCGCTTGGCTAGAGCAAGTCGGCGGTCATTTGCTCAAAAAACAATTGTTGGATCCGCACTGGGAAAAGAAATCGAGTGAAGTGATTGCTTTAGAGAGAGCCACTTTGTATGGGCTGGTGGTCTACAGCGGCAGGCGTGTTCCGTTTGGCAAAGTAGACCCTCAAACTGCGCGTGAAATTTTCGTTCGTGAAGCTTTGGTACAAGGTCAATGGGAGACAGACTTGCCATTCTTGGCTGCCAATCAAAAGATGATCGCCAAGGTGGAGGAGTTGGAACACAAATCTAGAAGGCAAGATGTGCTGGTCGACGATGAGCTCATTTTTGCATTTTACGATCAACAAATTCCGGCCAATGTGTGTTCAGGCCGCTTGCTAGAAGCTTGGTATCGAGATGAAGTGAAGCAACAACCGAATTTGCTTTTGTTAAGTCGTGAAGAACTCATGCGGCACGAAGCCGCTGGCATCACCACACAAGCTTTCCCGAAAACCATTCGTCTGGGCGGTACCGATTGCAGTGCCACTTATCTCCACGAACCGGGTGATGTGCGTGATGGCGTCACAGTGACCGTGCCACTGTTTGTTTTGAATCAAGTGAACGAGGAGCGCTGTGAGTGGTTGGTACCAGGGTTGTTGAAAGACAAGATTCTTGCACTGTTGAAAAGCTTGCCGCAAAAACCTCGCTCACGCTTTGTACCTTTGCCAGATTCTGCAACCAAGCTGGCGGAGGAATTGGGCCGCGCTGAAAACTTTGGTGTCGGTTCTTTGACGGATGCGTTGTTGAAAAAGGTGAGGGACGCAAGCAGTCTTGATGTTAAGCGTGCCGATTTCAAATTAGACATGCTTAGCCCTCATTTGTTCATGAACTTGCGGATCGTGGACAAGCATGGCCGGCAGTTAGGGATGGGTCGCAATTTGGGCGCACTGAAAGCTGATTGGGGCTCACAGGCACGGGGCGCATTCCAAGCACTTGCCCAACTTAAGGTGCAAGCAGCGCCTACTTCTGAAAATAAAAAATCGGCGAGTGCAGCGGTCGTTAGCAAGTCTGAACCAGGATCTTCTTCAACAGCACAGACTCAAGGTTTACACAAAAGTGGGCCGGCAGCATCACATTCTGTCAAAGGTCAGGAAAGATTTACCAGTTGGTGCTTTGGAGATTTACCT
>JBIKOZ010000183.1:0-4576 GCA_044357745.1 Limnohabitans sp.
CATTTCATCGGTGTCGGTGGCTCCGGCATGAGCGGCATTGCCGAAGTTTTATTGAACTTGGGCTACACCATCTCCGGTTCTGACTTGGCTGACAGCACAACTTTGCGCCGCTTGTCGGGACTGGGCATTCAAACGCAAGTCGGCCACAGTGCTGACAATGTCAAAGGTGCCGACGCCGTGGTGACTTCGACGGCGGTGAAGTCAGACAACCCAGAAGTACTGGCGGCCCGTGCAAAACATATTCCAGTCGTGCCGCGCGCGGTTATGTTGGCCGAGTTGATGCGCATGAAGCAGGGTATTGCGATTGCCGGAACACACGGCAAAACGACCACCACGAGTTTGGTGGCCAGTGTGTTGGCAGAAGGTGGTTTAGACCCCACTTTTGTGATTGGCGGTCGCTTGAACAGTGCCGGCACCAATGCAAAGTTAGGGACGGGTGACTACATTGTGGTCGAGGCCGATGAGTCTGACGCTTCGTTTTTGAATTTGTTGCCTGTCATGGCAGTGATCACGAACATTGATGCAGATCACATGGAAACCTATGGCCACGATTTCGAGAAACTGAAATCTGCATTTGTTGACTTCTTGCATCGCATGCCGTTCTATGGCACGGCCATTTTGTGCACTGACGATGCCGGTGTCAGAAGCATCATCGATGCCTTGGCCCGACCCATCACCAGCTATGGCTTGCAATACGGCGCTCAAATTAGAGCGGTGGATGTTCAAGCGAAAAATGGCCAAATGCACTTCACCGTGCAGCGGCGCAATGGCCTGACTTTGCCTGATCTCCCCATTGTTCTGAATTTGCCGGGTGAGCACAACGTTTTGAATGCGTTGGCAGCCATTGCAGTGGCTGTTGAATTAGGCGTAGACGACGGTGCCGTACAGCGCGCATTGGCCGTGTTCAAAGGCGTGGGTCGTCGCTTCCAAAGGTATGGTGAAGTCAAACTTCAAAACAAAGCGGGCAGTTTCACTTTGGTTGACGATTATGGGCACCATCCTGTGGAGATGGCGGCCACCTTGTCTGCGGCGCGTGGCGCATTTCCAGGACGTCGTTTGGTGCTGGCGTTTCAGCCCCACAGGTACAGCCGAACACGCGATTGCTTTGAAGATTTTGTGAGTGTGATTAGTCAGGGTGCGGACACTGTTTTATTGTCTGAAGTTTATGCAGCCGGCGAGGCACCGATCGTTGCCGCAGATGGTCGAACCTTGGTGCGAGCATTACGTGTCGCAGGCAAAATTGAGCCCGTGTTCGTCGACAAAATTGAGGGCATGGCGCAGGCTATTTTTGACAATGCGAATGACGGCGACGTCGTCATTTGCATGGGTGCCGGCTCCATTGGTGCTGTACCCGCTCAGGTTCAAAAAATGGGAGGCGCGGCATGATGACAGCCCCTCTCCAATTTGGCAAAGTGGCAGTCCTCATGGGCGGCCGTTCTGCTGAACGCGAAGTCTCTTTCATGTCAGGCACGGGTGTGTTGGCGGCATTGCGGGCCAGGGGTGTTGACGCCCATCCCTTTGACCCCGCCGAACGCAATTTAAGTGACTTGAAAGAAGAAGGTTTTGACCGATGCTTCATTGCATTGCATGGCCGATTTGGTGAAGACGGTACCGTTCAAGGTGCACTCGAATTACTCGGCATTCCCTACACCGGTTCGGGTGTCATGGCTTCTAGCATTGCCATCGACAAAACCATGACCAAGCGTGTTTGGCTGTCGGAAGGCGTGCCCACACCCCGATACGTCCTCCTGAAAAATGACAATCTTGGTGCTGATGCACAAGCAAAGGTCTTGCAAGCCTTGGCGTTGCCGTTGATTGTGAAGCCCGCGCGGGAAGGCTCTTCTATCGGTGTCTTTAAAGTTGAGACAGCCAGTGATTTACCGCATGCCCTTCAAGAGGCGGCCAAGTGCGATACCGATATTTTGTGCGAGCAATTCATTGCAGGCGATGAAGTGACGTGCCCTGTTTTGGGCGAAGGCGACACAGCACAAGCATTGCCCATCATTCGCATTGTGGCACCCGCAGGCAACTACGATTACGAACACAAATACTTTACCGATGAGACGCAATACATCGTGCCCTCTGGCTTGCCCGAGGCAGAAGAAAAAGTCATTCAAGCCCATGTCCTCAAGGCCTACCGTGTTTTGGGTTGCAAAGGATGGGGCCGTGTCGACGTGATGATTGATGCCAAAACAAGGCAAGCTTATTTACTAGAAATCAATACGTCCCCTGGTATGACGAGCCACTCTTTGGTCCCCATGTCGGCCAAAGCTGCGGGCATGGATTACGAAGCCTTGTGCGTGCATTTGTTGGCCAACGCCGGTTTAGAGCACCCAAGCACAGAGAAGGAGGCGGCATGAAAAAACCGCTTGTCTTGCCCATGGATGTGCGACTCATGCAGTGGACTTCATTGACCCTGTTTGTGCTGGCCTTCCTGCTTTGCATGGCCAGCGCAATTGGGTGGCTGTCTCGGCATCCTGCGTTCTCTATTCAGAGCATTACGGTCAAGGGCAATGTGACACACAGCAATGTGGTGACCTTAAGGGCCAACGTGCTGCCACAGTTGTCGGGTAATTTTTTCACCTTGAATCTTTTGCAAGCACGTCAAGCCTTTGAGCAAATTCCTTGGATCCGTTCTGCCTTGGTCAGGCGCGAATTCCCCAATCGTTTGTCGGTCACTTTGGATGAATTCTCACCTGTTGCGCAATGGAATGTTGAGGGAGATGGCAAGTTTTTAAGCACAGAGGGCGTCGTCTTTGAGGTCAATGCAGATGAAGTCGACACAGATTCATTGCCACTTTTGAAAGGCCCTGAGGCACAAGCCAAAGCAGTTTTAGAAATGTATCAATTTTTAAAACCTCTTTTGAACAAGATGGACATGCGCATCGACAAATTAGAGCTCAGCCAAAGGGGCAGTTGGTCTGCGCTGTTGGAGTCTGGCGCCAGTTTGGAATTGGGCCATGGTTCGCAGCAAGAAGTTGGCGAGAGATTGCAGATTTTTTTTAAAACCTTAACGCAAGTGTCCTCGCGTTATGGCCGGACTGCCACGTCATTGCTGTCGGCAGATTTGCGTTATGAAAATGGTTACGCCTTGCGGTTGAGGGGTGTCAGTACAGTGGTTCCAGAGAGTTTGAAAAAACTCTGATCAGTAGATTGAAGATATAGACAAGAACGGTTGAACATATGGCAAAAGAATACAAAGATTTGGTAGTCGGTCTCGACATTGGTACATCCAAGGTCATGGTCGTTGTTGCCGAGGTGATGCCAGGTGGCGAGTTGAAGCTGGCTGGCATGGGTGTGGCGCCGGGCAACGGGTTAAAGCGTGGCGTCGTGGTCAACATTGATGCGACTGTGCAGAGTATTCAGCAAGCGCTCAAAGAAGCTGAATTGATGGCAGATTGCAAGATCACTCGCGTGAACACGGGCATTACGGGCAGCCACATTCGGGGTTTGAACTCAAGTGGCATGGTGGCCGTGAAAGACAAAGAAGTGACGCCTGCCGACGTTGCACGCGTGGTTGAAACCGCCAGGGCCATTAACATTTCTACAGACCAACGCTTGTTGTTGGTAGCCCCCCAAGAGTTTGTGATCGATGGCCAAGATGTGAAAGAGCCGATTGGCATGAGTGGTATGCGCTTAGAAGCCAAGGTGCACATCGTCACAGGGGCGCAGAGCGCTGCCGAAAACATCATCAAGTGCGTGCGTCGATGCGGCCTGGAAGTGGATCAGCTCTTGCTCAATCCTTTGTCTTCTAGCTTGGCGGTGCTGACTGAAGACGAGCGTGAATTGGGTGTGGCCTGCGTAGACATTGGCGCTGGTACCACCGATGTGGCCATCTTTACCAACGGTGCGATTCGTCACACCGCAGTGATTCCGATTGCGGGCGATTTGATCACCAGCGACATTGCCATGGCACTGCGAACCCCCACCAAAGATGCAGAAGACATCAAAGTTGAAAGCGGTTGTGCCAAGCAGTTATTGGCCGACCCCGAAGCACAAGTGGAAGTGCCTGGTCTGGGTGATCGCGCACCGCGCATGTTGTCTAAGCAAGCTTTGGCCGGTGTGATTGAGCCGCGTGTGGAAGAAATCTTTTCACTGGTGCAGCAGGTCATTCGTGAATCAGGGTACGAAGAAGTTTTGTCTTCTGGCATTGTGCTCACAGGCGGCAGCGCCGTCATGCCTGGCATGGTGGAGTTGGGTGAAGATATTTTCTTGAAGCCTGTTCGCCGCGGCGTTCCCAAATACAGCGGTGCATTGTCTGACATGGTGAGTCAGCCCCGTGTGGCCACTGTCATGGGCTTGATGGAAGAAGCCCGATTGGCTCGGTTAAGAGGTTTCAAAGTTTCTCAGAAGAAGGGTTCCATGAACAACGCTTTCACTCGTTTGAAAGACTTTATTGTGGGGAACTTCTAATGGACTGGCGCAAACGTTACTTGGCAAGGGGGAGTCCACATCAGCGATGTTGAAACCCCGAATCCCATAAAAAAAATTTTCAAAAATCAATATTTAGGCAACTGCAAAAGTTTTAGGAGAGCACCATGAGCATTGAAATGATCCAAGTCGAAGAGTTCAATCA
>JBIKOZ010000184.1:0-4525 GCA_044357745.1 Limnohabitans sp.
AAGATTATGTGAAGCCTGAATTTGGCATTCGCACTGTTCAAGTTGGCAAAGTCGATATAGCCATTCATGAGCGCATTGAAATTGACAAACCATTCTGCGAGCTGCGCAGATTTAAACGCTTCACCGACGATGCTGCCACTTTGACTGGCCTGAAGGGCCAACCCGCAGTGCTCATCGTGGCGCCTTTGTCAGGCCACTACGCCACCCTGCTGCGTGACACCGTCAAGACCATGTTGAAAGATCACAAGGTTTACATCACCGATTGGAAAAATGCTCGCCTCGTACCTATGACAGAGGGCGAATTTCATCTCGATGATTATGTGAACTATGTGCAAGAGTTCATTCGACATTTGCAAGGCAAATACGGCAACTGTCATGTCATCAGCGTTTGCCAGCCCACGGTACCCGTATTGGCTGCTGTTTCACTCATGGCAACACGCGGCGAAACAACACCCTTGACCATGACCATGATGGGTGGGCCCATTGATGCGCGCAAGTCGCCCACCTCTGTGAACAACTTGGCTACCAACAAGAGTTTTGAGTGGTTCGAAAACAATGTGATTTACAAAGTGCCTGGTAACTTTCCTGGCGCTGGCCGACGCGTTTACCCCGGCTTTTTGCAGCACACCGGCTTTGTGGCCATGAACCCCGATCGCCATGCCACAAGCCATTACGATTACTTCAAAGACCTGATCAAGGGCGATGACGCCAGCACCGAAGCGCACCGCAAGTTCTACGACGAGTACAACGCTGTGCTCGACATGGACGCCGATTACTATTTGGAAACCATCAAAACAGTGTTCCAAGACTACAGCTTGGTTCATGGCACTTGGAATGTTAAAAACGCCCAAGGCAAGAACGAATTGGTGCGTCCGCAAGACATCAGCAGCACCGCACTGCTAACCGTTGAAGGCGAGTTGGATGACATTTCTGGTTCGGGTCAAACGGCTGCTGCCCATGGTTTGTGCAGCAACGTCAAACCAGCAAACCGCCAGCATTTAGAAGTGCCGGGTGCAGGTCACTACGGTATTTTCAGTGGTCGTCGCTGGCGCGAAACGGTTTACCCCGCAGTGGTTAAATTCATTTTGGCGCACAACGATTTGGGCAACCAGAAAAAAGCAGCTACCAAGACGAATGCGAAAACTGCCGTTAAAACAGCCACCAAACCCGTCGCCAAAGTGGCGGCTAAAGTTGCCACCAAAGCAGTCGCGAAGCCCACAGCCAAACGCGCTGTGAAAACAGTTGCCAAAAAAGCACCTTCACGCAAAAAGTGATTTCACTGGCTGACCGCATCAACGATGCGCTGCCTCAAACGCAGTGCACTCGCTGCGGTTTTCCCGATTGCAAGGCCTACGCACAGGCCATTGCGCAAGACAACGCACCTATCAATCAATGCCCTCCTGGGGGCCTTGAGGGCGTTTCCGTTTTGTCAAAAATCACCGGACGCCCCTCGCTGCCCCTCAATCCTGATAACGGCATAGATGGTCCCATGACGGTGGCCGTCATTGACGAAGCATGGTGCATCGGCTGCACGCTTTGCATCAAAGTCTGCCCTACCGATGCCATCTTGGGCAGCACCAAGGTCATGCCCACCGTCATTGAAGCCGCCTGCACTGGCTGCGATTTATGTTTGCCTGTTTGCCCAGTCGATTGCATTGAGATGGTCCCGGTCTCCAACGAGCGAACGGGTTGGTCTGCTTGGTCGCCTGAGCTGGCTCAACAAGCTCGCCAGCGCTATGAAGCCAGACAATTAAGGCTGACAGAAGAAGACAAGCAGCATGCAAGCAGACAACAAACCAAAGCTGAAATGAAGCTGGCCGATTTGGCGACTCACACACGCATTGATGCTGACCCCCTGACAGGGCAAGCCATGAGCTCTGAGAATGCAGACAAAGAAATGGCCCGCAAACGGGCCATCATTGAAGCGGCCTTGGCCAAAGCCAAAGCCAAAGCACGGCAGAAGTCTTGAGTATCTTTAGGCGTATTGCGCCGCCAAGGCGCTAAACGCTTTGACCACTTCTTCGGGTGCTTGCACCAATTCAATTAGCACGCCTTCACCGCCAATAGGCAATTCTTCGTTACCTTTGGGATGAATGAAGCAAATGTCAAAGCCTGCAGCGCCCTTGCGAATGCCGCCCGGCGCAAATCGAACGCCTTGCAGGCTCAGCCACTCAACAGCTATCGGTAAATTGTCAATCCACAAACCCACATGGTTCAAGGGCGTGTGATGCACTGCCGGTTTCTTTTCTGGATCCATGGGCTGCATTAAATCTACTTCAACCTTGAACGGCCCCACCCCCATGGCACAAATGTCTTCGTCAACATTCTCACGGTCGCTTTTGTAAGTACCAATCATCTCAAGGCCGAACATGTCGATCCAGAGTTTTTGGAGCTTGACTTTATCAGGGCCGCCAATGGCGATTTGCTGAATACCCAAAACCTTAAAGGGGCGAGCGATATTGGTCATGCCTCAAACTCCACAATCACTTGGTCTACTGTGAGTGACTCACCTTGCGATGCCATCACTTTTTTCACCACACCATCGTGGGCAGCAAACAAAATATTTTCCATCTTCATGGCTTCAATGACCGCCACGCGCTCGCCGGCTTGCACTTTTTGACCGGGTGTCACGGCCACATTGACCAATAAGCCTGGCATGGGTGACAACACAAATCGGCTCATGTCGAGCGGTGTTTTAAAAGGCATCATTTGGTGCAATTCAGCCATGCGGGGCGATACCACCAAGGCTTCGATGCGTGTGCCGTTGTGTTGAACTTGCAATACCAACGGGTTCTTCGGTGTACCGCGTTCTACTTGTGCAGTAAACGGTTTGCCGTTCACGCTGCCAGTGATCCGAACATCGTTGAGACGCGAATGACTTTCAATGATGTAGTGACTCTCACCCAACTTGATAATGGCTTTGCCGCTCTGACCGCGAAACTCGTCCACGTGGACCGCAATGTAACGGTTTGCACCTTTGGCGCCCAAGACAACGACGCTGTAGTCATGGCCAATTTGAACGTCATAGCCAGGCAACTGACCGCTGAGGTTGGCTGCACGCTCCCGTGATTTGCGCCGAACAAATGCCGCCAAGGCGACCAAGAAATCGGGGTCATTGTGGGGCACGTCTTCAGCGCGGAAACCATGACCGTAGTTTTCTGCAATGAAGCCCGTGTTGAAGTCACCCGCTACAAACTTAGGGTGCGCCAACAAGGCCGCTTGAAATGGAATGTTGGAGCTGATGCCACGAATCACAAAGCCATTCAGGGCTTCACGCATTTTGGCAATGGCGTCATTCCGGTCTGTGCCATGCACAATGAGCTTGGCAATCATCGAGTCGTAAAACATGGGGATCTCGCCACCATCTTGCACCCCAGTGTCCACACGCACGCCCAACAGATCTTGCGTATTGGACTGGAACATGGTCTGCACTGGCGTTTGGAAGCGCACCAAACGACCTGTGGATGGCAAGAAATTGCGGAAGGGATCTTCCGCATTGATGCGGCACTCAATGGCCCACCCATTGCGCTTGACATCGGCTTGTGTCATGGGCAATTTTTCGCCATTGGCTACGCGAATCATCATCTCGACCAAGTCGATACCTGTGATGGCCTCGGTCACAGGATGCTCCACTTGCAAGCGGGTGTTCATCTCTAAGAAGTAGAAGCTTTGGTCTTTGCCCACCACAAACTCCACCGTGCCAGCAGATTGGTACTGCACCGCTTTGGCCAAGGCTACGGCTTGCTCGCCCATGGCTTTGCGCGTGGCGTCGCTGATGAAAGGTGATGGCGCTTCTTCAATGACCTTTTGGTGACGGCGTTGAATAGAGCACTCACGCTCGTTCAAATAAATCACGTTGCCATGGCTGTCGCCCAGGACTTGAATTTCAATGTGTCTTGGTTCTTCCACAAATTTCTCAATGAAGACGCGGTCGTCACCAAAGGAGTTAAGGGCTTCGTTTTTGCAGGATGTGAAACCTTCAAAGGCTTCTTTGTCGTTGGCTGCCACGCGCAGGCCTTTGCCGCCGCCGCCTGCAGAGGCTTTGATCATGACGGGGTAGCCTATGCCTTTGGCAATTTCGACCGCGGCCTCTGCCGAGTCAATGGCATCGTTGTAACCAGGTATGGTGTTGACCTTGGCTTCGTTGGCCAACTTCTTAGAAGCAATCTTGTCGCCCATGGCGGCAATGGAAAAGTGGCGTGGGCCGATGAAGGCAATGCCCTCGTCTTCACAGCGTTTGGCGAAGGCTTCGTTCTCAGACAAGAAGCCGTAGCCTGGGTGAATGGCTTGAGCGCCTGTGGCTTTGGCCGCGGCGATTATTTTGTCAGCCACCAAATAAGACTCGCGCGAAGGCGCTGGGCCTAGCAGTACAGCTTCGTCGGCCAGCAACACATGGCGGGCTTCTTTGTCGGCTTCGGAGTAAACAGCCACTGTGGCAATGCCCATTTTCTTGGCGGTGGCAATGACGCGGCATGCAATTTCACCGCGGTTGGCTATCAAAATTTTGGTAAACATATTTTTTCCT
>JBIKOZ010000185.1:0-4514 GCA_044357745.1 Limnohabitans sp.
TTCTTTTTTTGACGCTCACGCAATTCGTTTGGTCCAGGCACCCATGGCTGGCTCTCAAAACCACAAACTGGCGGCCGCAGTCTTCAAGGCCGGCGGTTTAGGCAGCATTCCGGCAGCCATGCTGACGAACGATTCACTGCAAAACGAACTGATCGCATTTCGAGATGCCCTCGCCGCAGAGAACCACAAAACGACTGCATGGAAAGAGATGTTGCCTGTCAACGTCAATTTTTTCTGCCACACAGCACCAGCTTCTCAGCCCGAAATTGAGATTCGTTGGCGCTTGAAGCTCACGCCGGCTTATGCGGCCCATGGCATTGACCCTGCATCTGTTGGCTCCGGTCCAGGCCGCGCGCCCTTCAACGCAGAAGGCTTGAAGCTGATGGGTCAATTCAAGCCGGCTGTGGTTAGCTTTCACTTTGGCCTGCCCGATGCGCAATGGGTTCAGCAACTCAAGGCCTGGGGCATTCAAATTTGGTCTTCTGCCACGACCGTTCATGAGGCGCAATGGCTTGAACAACACGGCGTCGATGCCGTCATTGCGCAAGGCCTTGAAGCGGGCGGCCATCGCGGCATGTTCCTCTCAGATGATCTCAGCACGCAAGTGGGCACCTTGGCGTTGCTCCCCCAAATTAAGAAAGCAGTGCGGTTGCCCGTGATCGCCGCAGGTGGCATTTCCAATTGTGCGGCCGTGATCGCCGCAAAGGCTTTGGGCGCCAGCGCAGTTCAAGTGGGCACCGCTTTTTTAACCAGCCACGAAGCCACCACCAGCGACTTGCACCGCCAAGCCTTGATGTCAAAGGCAGCCCGCCATACCGCCTTGACCAACCTTTTCAGCGGCAGGCCTGCGCGTGGCATTGTGAATAAATTCATGCGGGAATTTGGACCCCTCAACCCTGAGGCCCCCGCCTTCCCCTTGGCCACCGCGGCCGTCGCACCTTTGCGTGCCGCTGCAGAAGCCAAAGGCCAGAGCGACTACTCGCCCTTGTGGTCAGGTCAAAACGCTTCCGATTGCGAAGCGTTGCCCGCAGCAGAGATCACGCACAAACTCTTGCAAGGATGGGTATGACGCTGGCCATTGCAAATTTGACAGCAGCACAGTGTTAGGCTTCAGACATGGCCAAAGATAAAACAGTTTTCACCTGCTCCGATTGCGGTGGCACCACCCCGCGTTGGCTGGGCAAATGCCCCGCCTGCGGTGCTTGGAACACCCTCATTGAAAGCACACTAGACGCTGGCGGGAGTGCAAAAAACAGATACACCAGCCAATTTCAAGCGCTTGCCAAAACCTCCGAGCTCACCAAACTGGGTGACATTGAAGCCACCGATGTCGACCGCAGCCCAACGGGCATTGAAGAACTCGACCGCGCCTTGGGCGGCGGCATCGTGGAAGGCGGCGTGGTTTTAATCGGCGGTGATCCCGGCATTGGCAAATCCACCCTGCTGTTGCAAGCGCTCGATGCACTTCAGCGCAAGGGCATGAACACCCTTTATGTGACCGGTGAAGAAAGTGGCGCTCAAGTCGCACTGCGTTCTAGGCGCCTTGGCTTGGCCAACAGCCAAGTTCAGGTTCTGGCGGAAATTCAACTTGAGAAAATTCTGGCCACCCTGCAAACCGAAAGACCTCACATCGCCGTCATTGATTCCATTCAAACGGTGTATTCCGATCAACTCACCTCAGCGCCTGGCTCGGTAGCGCAGGTGCGTGAATGTGCCGCGCACCTGACTCGGGCGGCCAAAGCCACAGGCACCGCCATCGTTTTGGTCGGTCACGTCACCAAAGAAGGCGCATTGGCCGGACCGCGCGTTTTGGAACACATGGTTGATACAGTGCTGTACTTTGAAGGCGATACGCACAGCAGCTTCCGCTTGATCAGGGCCATTAAAAATCGATTCGGCGCCGTCAACGAAATTGGCGTGTTTGCCATGACCGAAAAAGGGCTGAAAGGTGTTTCCAACCCCAGCGCCATCTTTTTATCGCAACACGAAGAGCCCGTCGCGGGCAGTTGCGTCATGGTCACCTTGGAGGGTACAAGGCCCCTTTTGGTTGAGATTCAGGCGCTGGTCGACAGCGGCGGCCCCAGCCCACGCAGGCTGTCTGTAGGCCTGGAAAGGGACCGTTTGGCCATGCTGCTGGCGGTCTTGCACCGCCATGCCGGTGTCGCTTGCATGGACCAAGATGTGTTCGTCAATGCGGTAGGCGGCGTTCGAATTAGTGAGCCTGCTGCTGATTTAGCAGTAATGTTAGCAATTACTTCATCTCTTCGTGGCAAGCCTTTGCCAAAAGGATTCATTGCCTTTGGGGAGGTCGGTTTGGCAGGCGAAGTCAGGCCCGCCCCGCGCGGCCAAGATCGGCTGAAAGAAGCTGCCAAACTGGGCTTTACGGTGGCCGTGGTGCCCAAAGCCAATGCGCCCAAAAAGAACGATAAAAATTTTGAAGGCCTCACCATTTATCCGGTTGACCGCATTGAAGACGCCATGAACTGCGTCCGTGGACTTTAAGATCGACCCATGAATATTTCCAAAATTCTGATCCCCATTGGGCTTATTTTTTTCATTGTGGGTGCTTGGATGCAGTACCAATGGGCGGGCGTGGCCATCGCCACCGGCGCTGTCGTCATGTGGGTCTTGCTGCATTTCACGCGCATGGTCACGGTGCTCAGCCGAGCGTCTAACCGCCCCGTGGGCCATGTGGGAAGCGCTGTCATGTTGAACGCCAAGCTCAAAAAAGGCGTCAATTTGATGCATGTGATTGCCATGACCAAGTCTTTGGGCGAACGTCAGTCGGCAGAAAACGTGCAACCTGAAATTTTCAAATGGGCCGACATGGGTGACTCCTATGTCATCTGTACCTTTCAAGATGGCAAGCTTAAAACTTGGGAATTGACGCGGCCAGCAGAAGAAACGACAGGCACGCTGACCGACAAGACACCCACCCTCTAAACACGTTAATGCTTTAAAAACACGGCATAAGCCTCGTAAAATGAGGCCTTCGCGAATCTGGCAACAAAGGACACAACAATGAGCACCGCAACACCCTCTATGGAAGACCGTGACGGCAAAATTTGGATGGACGGCAAAATGGTCGAATGGCGCGATGCCAAGATCCACGTCTTAACCCACACCCTGCACTACGGTTGCGGTGCCTTTGAAGGCGTTCGTGCTTACAAAACCATCGATGGCACGGCCATTTTCCGTTTGCAAGAGCACACCGATCGCCTGTTCAACAGCGCCAAGATTTTGCGCATGAAGTTGCCTTTCACCAAAGAAGAAGTGTGCGAAGCGCAAAAAGCAGTGGTGAAAGCAAACAATTTGGAAAGCGGTTACATCCGCCCTCTGACTTGGATTGGTTCAGAGAAATTGGGCGTCAGCCCCAAAGGCAACACCATCCACCTGATGGTGGCCGCATGGACTTGGGGCGCTTACTTGGGCGAAGAAGGCTTGAAGCGCGGCATTCGCGTCAAAACTTCCAGCTTCACGCGCCACCACGTCAACATCACCATGACGCAGGCCAAGGCGGTGAGCAACTACACCAACTCCATTTTGGCCAACATGGAAGCCGTTGATGAGGGCTACGACGAAGCGCTGTTGCTCGACCCCACCGGCTTCGTGTCCGAAGGTGCTGGCGAAAATATTTTTGTGATCAAAGACGGTGTGATCTACACCCCCGACATGTCGGCTGGCGCCTTGAACGGCATCACCCGCAACACCGTATTTCACATTGCCAAAGACTTGGGCCTTGAGATTGTCCAAAAGCGCCTCACACGCGATGAAATTTACATTTGCGACGAAGCCTTCTTCACAGGTACTGCCGCTGAAGTCACGCCCATTCGCGAACTCGACCGCATTGAAATTGGCGCCGGCAGCCGCGGCCCCATCACTGAAAAAATTCAGACAGGTTTCTTTGACATCGTGAACGGCAAAAATCCAAAATACGCTCATTGGTTGACGCGCGTTTAATTGAAGAAAGACCCCGTTCATGAGCCAAGCTATTGAACTTCTGGCCAAAGACTTAAACCCACAAGGTGGAATTTTTTGCCCCAGCCCCAAGGCTGACATGAAGATATGGAACACGCATCCCAAGGTTTACTTGGACGTGGCCCGTGAAGGCCATGCCAAGTGCCCTTATTGCGGTACGGTTTACCAGCTTAAGGCGGGCGAAGCAGTCGGTCACGGCCACTGACTTGCCAGCCCATTAAAAGGCGTGCCGCAAAGGCTTGATGACCATGAATCAACAAGACCTGCGACAGGTTACTGTGGTGATGGTGACGCATCACAGTGTGCATTGCCTTGCCAATCAAAATGGCTTGCTTCAGCATTGTCCAAACGTCATCATTTCGGACAATGCCAGCAACGACGGCACACCCGATCAAGCAAAAGCTTTGTGGCCACATGCCAGCGTTCTGCCGCACCCACTCAACTTGGGTTTTGGCGCTGCCAACAACCGTGCTCTGGCTTTGGTTTCAACGCCATTTGCGCTTCTGCTTAACCCAGATTGCGTCATCACCCCTGAA
>JBIKOZ010000008.1:0-15309 GCA_044357745.1 Limnohabitans sp.
ACGCTATAATTTAAGGCTTGAGTAGATGGGTCGGTAGCTCAGTCGGTAGAGCAGCGGACTTTTAATCCGTTGGTCGCGAGTTCGAATCTCGCCCGACCCACCAAATACTCAAACCCCTTCTAAAAACCCACAATGCGAAAGTGTTGTGGGTTTTTTCTTGTCGAGTTTCATCTAATTCAAACGGTGAATTCAAGCTTCTTGGCTGAGTTTTTCGAGCTCTTCTGACCAGGAAAGCCATTGCAATTCCAAGTCTTGAAGTTGTGTGTTGACGCTTTTGAGTTGCTTCCCTACTTCTGCAATTTCTGGGGAGGGTAGCGGGCTTGTTAATTTTGCTTCTAACGCTTCCTTCTGTGATTGAAGTTGTGCCATGAGCTGGTCGGCTTGCTCAATCGACTTTTTCAAAGGTTTTGCCAGCGCCGACTTTTGTTGTCGCCATAAAGCATCTTGTTTCTTTTGATCACCCGTGCGATTTGGAATGATCACAACAGGCTGGTTCACGACAACTTCTTCAACCACAGGGGCTAATTGATTTGAAACGCTGTCGTTGGCTTTTGCCTCTTCACGCAAGCGTTTAGATTCATCCAACAAATAGCGCTGGTAATCATCGAGGTCGCCGTCGAAGGGTTTGATCTCGCCCCTGCCAACCAGCCAGAATTCATCACACACAGCACGCAGTAAAGCGCGGTCATGGCTGACGAGCATGACGGTACCTTCAAACTCATTCAAGGCCATCGACAAAGCCTCGCGTGTGGCCAAGTCCAAGTGATTGGTAGGTTCGTCAAGCAGCAACAAGTTGGGACGTTGCCACACAATCATGGCCAAAACCAGACGCGCCTTTTCCCCACCACTCATGGAGCCGACGCTCTGTTTCACCATGTCACCCGTGAAATTGAAAGTTCCAAGGAAATTTCTTAAATCTTGTTCTCTGGCAGACTGCCCCGGCGTCGGGCCCAGTTCTTTGACCAAGCGAATCATGTGTTCTAGGGGGTTATCGGCTGGGTGAAGCACATCCAGTTCCTGCTGTGCAAAATAACCAATGTTGAGACCCTTTCCTTCTGTGATCTCGCCAGACAAACCCTTGATGCTTCGCGCAATGGTTTTAACCAGTGTTGATTTGCCCTGACCATTGGCGCCCAAGATACCGATGCGTTGGCCGGCTAACACCGACTTGTTGACGTCTCTGACAATCACTTTGTGAGCACCATCGACGTTGTATCCGAGATCGGCGTTGGAGATGGCCAACATCGGGTTGGGCAAATTGACGGGCTCTTTGAATTCGAATGTGAAGTCGGCATCTGCCAAAACCGGGGCAATTTTTTCCATGCGTTCCAATGCCTTCACCCGGCTTTGAGCTTGCTTGGCCTTACTGGCCTTGGCTTTAAAGCGGTCAATGAATTTTTGCAAATGCGCAATTTTGTCTTGTTGCTTCGAAAATGAGGCTTGTTGCAATTCAAGTTGCTGCGAGCGCAATGTTTCAAAGGCGCTGTAATTGCCACCGTAGCGGTTGAGCTTGGCGTGGTCAATGTGAAGTGTGACATCCGTCACAGCATCCAAAAATTCGCGGTCATGGCTGATGACAATCATGGTGCCTGCATAGCGCTTTAACCAAGCTTCTAACCAGACCAGCGCATCCAAATCCAAGTGGTTGGTGGGCTCGTCCAAGATCAATAAGTCAGATGGGCACATCAGCGCGCGAGCCAATTGCAAACGCATTCGCCAGCCCCCCGAGAAACTGTTAACGGCTTGATTTAATTCAGAGGATTTAAACCCCAAGCCCAAAATCAAGGACTGTGCTCTGGGCACTGCGTCGTGCTCACCTGCATCGGCCAGATCAACGTGCGCATGGGCCATTGCCATGCCATCTTCGGCCTCTTCTGCGGCTGAAAGTGCTTCGCGCAATTCTGCAAGCCGGGTGTCCCCGCCCAACACAAAGTCAGTGGCGCTTTCATCCGTTTCTGGCATGTTTTGCGACACTTGGGCTAAGCGCCATTGCTTGGGCATGGAGAAGTCGCCACCATCCTCGTGCAGCGTGCCATTGAAAAGGGCAAAGAGGGTTGATTTACCGGCGCCGTTGCGGCCAACCAGGCCCACTTTTTCGCCCGGATTGATGGTTACAGATGCTGCGTCAAGCAGTACTTTGGCGCTGCGGCGCAGAATAACGTTCTTCAGTTGGATCATGTCTTACTCAAAAATATTCATCAAAGCTTCGCGAGTGACCAAGAGCACTTGATCTTCACCCGCGCTGGTTTCTAACCAGACAGCTTCTAACTTGGGGAATGCTGTTTCAAAATGTTCACGTTCATTCCCAATTTCCAACACCAAAATGGCTTGTTCATTCATATGACTTGGTAGGTCTTTGAATAATTGCCTGACAAAGTCCATGCCGTCTACGCCACCTGCTAGCGCAAGTTCTGGCTCTGCATTGAATTCATCAGGCAAGATATTCATACTCGCTTGGCAGACATAAGGTGGGTTACAGACGATGCAGTCGAACTTGCCCTTCACATCTTTCAATCCATCACTTTGAATGAGTTGAATGCGATCTGCCATGTGATGTTTTGCCACGTTGATCTTCGCGACGGCCAATGCCTCGGGAGATATGTCTGCGCCCACCACAGAAATTTCGGGATAAGCCAAGGCACAGATGACAGCCAGACTGCCGTTGCCGGTGCAGAGGTCTAAAAAATGATGGCTGCTTTCTAAAAGCCAGCCATCAAACGCGCCATCAACAATGAGTTCTGCGATGAAACTTCTAGGGACGATACTGCGTTCATCAACATAAAACGGAATGCCTTGCAGCCAAGCTTCTTGCGTTAAGTAGGCGGCGGGCTTTCTCGTGCTGATTCTTTGTTGAATCAATGCAGCGCATGCAATGGCATCTTCGGCTGAAACTTGGTAGTCTTCAGAAACCGTCAAGTCAAGGGGCAGTTTGAGTTGCCACAACGTGAGCCAAGTCGCTTCGTCATGGGCATTTTGGGTGCCATGCCCAAAAGCCACTTTGGCCAAGACGAGTTGATCTGCACCCCGCTGGATGAGTTGAAACAGGTTCATGGATTTAGCGCAATGCGCCAGACTCAGACAAGCACGCTTGATTCAATTTAACCAACACTTGTTTGTAAATTTCTTTGAGCGGCTCTAGGTCGACAATGGCCACATGCTCGTCAATTTTGTGGATGCTGGCGTTGGGTGGGCCAAGCTCAATCACTTGCGGACAAATTTGCGCAATGAAACGGCCATCGCTGGTCCCTCCGGTCGTGGAGAGTTCTGTTTGCAGACCCGTGACTTGAAGAATGGACGCTTGAACCATGTCGACCAGGGCGCCAGGGGCCGTTAGAAATGGCAAGCCACCCAAAGTCCATTCGATGTCAAATTTGAGTTTGTGTTTGTGAAGAATATCGGTGAGACGCTTCTTCAAGGAATCGGCGTTGGATTCGGTGCTAAAGCGGAAGTTGAAATCAATCACCATCTCACCCGGTATGACATTGCTGGCCCCTGTCCCAGCATGCACATTGCTAATTTGCCAGCTGGTGGGTGGAAAGAATGCATTGCCTTCGTCCCAAACGGTGCTTGCCAATTCTGCAATAACCGGGGCTGCTTTGTGGACAGGGTTATCTGCCAATTGCGGGTAGGCAATGTGGCCTTGAATGCCAATGACCTTGAGCTTGCCACTCAATGAGCCGCGACGACCGTTTTTGATCATGTCCCCAGTGGCTTTGACGGAAGTGGGTTCGCCCACAATGCAAAAGTCGGGCGCTTGATTTCTAGATTTCAAAATCTCACACACTTTGACAGTGCCATCCACTGCGGGTCCTTCTTCATCGCTTGTCAGAAGAAAGGCAATGCCCAAAGCAGGTGAGGGTGTTTCTTTCAAAAATTCTTGGGTGGCCACGACCATGGCGGCCAGCGAAGCTTTCATGTCACAGGCACCCCGACCAAACAATTTGCCATCGCGATGAGTTGGGGTAAATGGATCACTGGCCCATTTCGTTAAGGGGCCTGTTGGCACTACATCCACATGGCCTGCAAAAGCCAAAGTTTTGGCAGAAGTACCTGGACGCTTTGCCCACAAATTTTTGACACGAAACGTCTCAGGTCCAGAGTCAATGACCTCGCTTTGAAACCCAAGTGGGTCTAGATGCGATTGAATCAAAGCTGTGCAGCCGCCGTCTTCGGGTGTCACCGAGGGCATGGCAATGAGTTGTTCTGTCAGTCTTAAGGTGAAGCTCATGAGGGGTGACCTGATCGAATAAAACGGGCAATGCGGTGGGCAGCTTCTAGGCATTCTGCCGTTTCGGCCACCAAGGCCATACGCACTCTGCCTTGTCCGGGATTTTGGCCGCGGGCGGTTCTGCCAATGAAGCTGCCTGGCAGCACGGTAACGTGTTCGGCGGCATAAAGCGCGCGCGCAAAATCGGTGTCGCTTTGGCGCCATGCCTCAGGGACGCCAGCCCACAAATAAAAACTGGCATCAGGGAGTTTGACGTCCATCACCTCGGCCAAAACGGGTGTGACTTGTGCAAATTTGGTACGATAAAGGTTGCGGTTTTCAAGTACGTGCGCCTCATCATTCCAAGCGGCAATGCTGGCAGCCTGCACGACGCCACTCATGGCGCAGCCGTGGTAGGTTCTGTACAGCAAAAAATCTTTCAAGATAGCGGCATCGCCAGCGACAAAACCACTTCGCAGGCCTGGTACATTGCTGCGCTTTGAAAGGCTGGTGAAGGCAATGAGCCGTTTAAAGTCTTTGTAGCCCAAGATGCTGGCCGCCTCTAAACCCCCTAAGGGGGGCTCGTCGCGAAAATAGATTTCGCTATAGCACTCATCGGAGGCAATCACGAAGCCATATTTTTCGCTGAGTTCGAAGAGTTTTTTCCATTCTTCAAGGGGCATGATCTTGCCAGTCGGGTTGCCTGGTGAGCACACAAATAAAAGTTGCGTGCTTGCCCAAACCTGCTCTGGAACACTGTCCCAATCGGCAGCGAAATCGTTGTCAGCCGTATTGGCCACGTAATACGGCTCGGCGCCGCTCAAAAGAGTGGCGCCTTCGTAGATTTGGTAGAACGGGTTGGGACTGATGACCCGGGCCCCCTTTCGGGTGGGATCTAAAACAGCCTGCGCCAAAGCAAATAAGGCCTCGCGTGAGCCATTGACAGGCAAAACCTGCGATGCGGCATTTATTTCGATGCGATATCTGCGCTTCAGCCATTGGGCGCAGGCTTCACGCATGCGCAGTTCGCCGGCTGTCGCAGGGTAGCCAGAAAGTGCTGTGTCAAGGGAGCCAATGAGCGCATCTTTGATGAACTGGGGGGTAGCATGTTTGGGCTCGCCAATGCCCAGACTAATTTGCGCAAGTTGAGGTGGAGGGGTCACACCCGCGAATAATTGTCGAAGGCGTTCAAAGGGGTAGGGCTGCAGGGAGGCCAGAAGGGGATTCATCCTCTAATTATCCGGGATTGTTGGGCGATTTTTAGGACCAATTTCAGCTCATTTGAGGGTCTGATTCGGGTTCGGGTCGGTTAATATGGAGGCCTCGGGCACAAGGTGTGCCTTTTGACCCAATTTCTGACTGCTGTGCGCCTTAATTCCATCAAATTATCAGGATTCAAATCCTTTGCAGAACCCACCAACTTCGAGTTACCCGGCCAACTGGTCGGGGTGGTGGGCCCCAACGGTTGCGGTAAATCCAACATCATGGACGCATGCCGATGGGTTTTGGGCGAATCCAAAGCCTCCGAATTGCGTGGTGAGTCCATGCAAGACGTTATTTTCAATGGCACCAACACCCGCAAGGCAGCCAGCCGGGCCAGTGTCGAGCTTATTTTTGACAACGCAGATCACCGTGCCGGTGGCCAGTGGGGTCAATTTTTAGAAATTGCGGTCAAGCGTGTTTTAACCCGCGATGGCAACAGCAGTTATTACATTAACAACCAGCCGGTGCGTCGTCGCGACGTGCAAGATGTGTTTTTGGGCACAGGATTGGGCCCACGCGCATACGCCATCATTGGTCAAGGCACCATCAGCCGAATCATTGAATCGAGGCCTGAAGAATTGCGTTTGTTTTTGGAAGAGGCCGCTGGTGTTTCTAAATACAAAGAACGACGCCGCGAAACCGAAAACCGATTGTCTGACACACGAGAAAACTTGACACGTGTTGAAGACATCCTTCGTGAGCTCAATGCCAATTTGGAAAAGTTGGAGAAGCAAGCCGAAGTGGCCCAGCGATTCAATGATCTGAAAGCCGACAGCACTCTCAAACAGCAACAGCTTTGGTTCTTCAAGCGTGCCGATGCTGAATCTGATCAGGTCAAAATCAAAGCAGATGTTGACAAAGCTGTCATTGATTTGGAAGCGCGCATTGCCGACTTGCGTCACGTCGAAGCCGATCTTGAAACTGTTCGACAAGCCCACTACGCCGCGGGTGATCAAGTCAATCAAGCGCAAGGTTTGTTGTACGAAGCCAGCGCAGAAGTTGGCAAGCTGGAAGCCGAAATTCGTTTTGTCGTTGAGGGACGGCAGCGTGCTGAGCAACGACTTGCTCAGCTTCAAGAGCAAACTGCGGATTGGTCAGATCGGCAAGTACAAGCTCAAGCTGAGTTGGCGTCTTTGGCTGAACAAGCGCTTCAAGCTGAAGACCAAACCTTAACGCTGGCCGCTCAGGTCGAAGACCAAGCGCAAGCCTTGCCCGATTTGGAAGAGGCGCTGCGTCAAGCGCAAGGCAAAGCCAATGAGCAGCGAGGCGGCGTGGTTCAGGTTCAGCAACAAATTCAAGTGCTGGCTGCAGACCAGCGCAATATCGAAGACCAAACTCAGCAGCTTACCCAGCGACGTGAGCGCTTGGTCGCCGATCGCAATGGCCTTGATGCACCCGACGCGCAAAGGCTGGTCAGCATGCAAGCGCAATTGGCGCAGGCAGAGTCCTTGTCCAAAGCGTGTAACACCAAGTTGGCTGAGCTCGAAACACAAACGCCCTTACTAGACAAAGATCGTCGAGACAAACAACAAGCGGTGAACGATGAGTCGGCCAAACTGTCCGATCTGTCTGCCAAAATTGAAGCGCTTAAATCACTTCAGGAAAAAGTTAAAACCGATGGCAAATTAAAGCCTTGGTTGGGCAAACATGGGCTCGACAATTTACAAGGCTTGTGGAGCAAGATCCACATGGAACTCGGTTGGGAAAATGCCATGGAATCTGCGCTGCGCGAGCGCTTGTCCTCCCTGGAAGTTTCACGCCTTGACATGGTGAAGGCTTTTGCGACCGATGCGCCCCCTGCCAAACTCTCCTTTTATTCCCCACCCAATGGCAGCAATACCGTAGCGCGCAAAGGACTGCCTTCTGCTTGTAAGCCCCTGTCTGAATTGCTTCGTTTGTCCGATGCGGGCCTCTCTGCATTGCTGACCGATTGGCTGCAAGGTTACTTCACCGCGCCTTCATTGGAAGAAGCCATGGCTTGGCGTGATCAATTACAAGGCAGTGAGTGCTTTGTGGTTCAGTCAGGTCATGCCGTCGGCAAGCACAGTGTTACTTTTTATGCGCCAGATTCAGAGCAAGCTGGGTTGTTGGCCCGTGCACAAGACATCGAAAACTTTGAAAAACAACAGCGCGCTCAAACTTTGATTGCAGAAGAAACAAGGTCTGGCTCTGTACGCGCTGAGGCCGCCTACTCCGATGCCGCACAGCGTTTGGTCTCAGTCCGTCAAGAAGCGTCTGAAGCTCAGTCCAAAGCGCACGAGCTGCAGGTTGAAACATTGCGCCTCACGCAGTGGGCCGAACAAACGCGCGCCCGCAGCGAGCAAATTGCAGGGGATATGGCCGAGGTTGATTTGACTTTGGAAGCGCTTCAAGAACGCCGCATCATGGCTGAGGGCCGCTTTGAAGAACTCGACATGCAATTGGCAGACAGCCAAGAGCGACATGCCCAACTCGACGAGCGTGTCATTGAGGCTGAACGAAAGCTCTCTGAATGCCGAGAGCAACAGCGAACGCTTGAACGCTTAGCGCAAGAGGCAACCTTCTCGCAACGCAGTTTGGAAGCCAGACGCTCAGAATTGCAAAGAGGACTTGAAACTGCCGGGCAACAAATTCAATCGATTGCGGCCGATCAAGAGCGAACCAGAGAAGAATTGTCTCGGTTAACGGATGCAGCTGCACAAGCTGGTCTGCAAAACGCCCTGGCCATGAAAATGGAGCGAGAACAAATTTTGGGTGCAAAGCGCAGCGAGTACGACGACCTGACTGCCCGATTAAGGGCCAGCGACGAACGACGCATGAGTTTTGAGCGCGAGCTTGATCCTTTGCGTCAACGTATTTCGGAATTACAACTGAAAGAACAAGCCTCTCGCTTGGGTCTTGAACAATATACGCAACTTTTGCAAGATGCAGAGTCGGACATGGCGGCCTTGGCCAAATCCATCGAGGAGGGCAATGTCCGATTAACTGGATTGCAGTCTGAAATCGAAAGACTCAACCGCGAAATTGCCGCATTGGGTGCCGTTAATCTAGCCGCTTTGGATGAATTGTCCACTGCGCGAGAGCGCAAAATTTTCTTAGATGCACAAACAGCTGACTTAACCGAAGCGATGAACACGCTGGAAGACGCCATCAAGAAAATTGACGCTGAAACACGCGACCTCTTGGGCGGTACTTTCAAAATTGTGAACGAACACTTTGGCCGCATGTTCCCTGAGTTGTTTGGCGGCGGCAATGCGCGTCTGGTCATGACAGGTGACGAGATCTTGGACTCTGGTGTTCAAGTCTTGGCGCAACCACCTGGCAAAAAGAACCAAACCATTCATTTGCTGTCTGGCGGTGAAAAGGCCCTTACAGCCATTGCCTTGGTGTTTGCCATTTTCCAACTCAACCCAGCACCGTTCTGTTTACTCGATGAGGTGGACGCTCCTTTGGACGATACCAACACCGAGCGCTATGTCAAATTGGTGAAGAGCATGGGCAAAGAAACTCAATTCTTGTTCATCAGTCACAACAAAATTGCCATGGAAATGGCCGAACAACTGATTGGTGTCACCATGCAAGAGCAAGGCGTTTCTCGCATTGTGGCCGTTGACATGGAAGCTGCAGTGTCCTTGGCGGAGCTCACCTGAGCAGCCGGTGGGCTGTCCCATCTTCCAACCTTAAGCACAAACACTCATGAGCTCTTTGCAAAACAGTTTGGCCCTTGTCGGTGGATTAACCCTGATAGGGGTGGTTTTATATAACCTGTGGACGGCAAGACAAAACGCACCCCGTCAGGCCGCCCCTGAAACCTCTGAAACAGGGGCCGATCCTGTTCTGCACGATCCAGAAGCTGTTGCAAAAGGCCCTCAAGATCCAACTTTCTTGGACGACGCCATTGATATCTTGCCCATACCTGAAAAGAAGCCTCCACTGGATGCCCTGATTGACGTCATTGCGTCGATTGAAGTTGACAGTCAAGTTTCTGGTGATGCCGCATTGGCCGCGCTTCCAACCACTCGCCGCGTAGGCACCAAGCCTTTTGCTGTTGAAGGGCTGAACGACACCACAGGCGAATGGGAAACACCTTTGCCGGGTCATCGTTACCATGCTTTTCAAGCCGGTGTTCAGTTGGCCAATCGAGTGGGTGCTTTGAACGACATTGAGTTCTCAGAATTTGTGATCAAAGCGCAAGCTTTTGCAGATGCTGTCAATGGTTCTCCTGAATTTCCGGACATGCTGGAAGAAGTCGCACGTGCCCGTGAACTGGACCAGTTTGCAAGTGAACACGATGCGCAGTTGAGTTTTACCATTGTTGCGACTGCGGCAGCATGGAGTCCTGGTTACATTCATCAGCACGCTGCGCGTTGGGGTTTTGTGGCTGGCGTTATCCCAGGCCGTATGGTGTTGGCAGCGCCCGTTCAAGGCTTGCCACCCATCTTGTCCTTGTCATTTGATTCGCAGGCTGCCATGGCCGACGATCCAGCACTTTCTGCCATTCGTGAGTTCACGCTCAGCTTAGATGTACCTCAAGTCCTTCGCGAAGAAAATGCATTTGCGCGCCTTCGTGAAGCTGCCCGAATTCTGGGTGGTGAAATGGATGGCTTGATTACAGACGGTGCTGGGCATGCTTTATCAGAAGTCGAGTTGAATGCCATTGCGGCCGATCTTGAGCATCTTTATGACGCACTTGATCGTCGTGAGTTGTCTGCAGGATCGCCTCAAGCTCGTCGATTGTTCTCCTGAATCATTGTGAACCTAGACTTGTTCTCAGCAGACGCGGGTCAAGAAAAGCCATTTTCTACTGGCGACAATCAATACGTTTTGCGCGCCAAGCAATTGCATCGATTGCTGCACCGTTATGCGCACAGCTATTACACCCTCGACGCCCCTGAAGTTTCAGATGCAGAATACGATCGCTTGTTCAGAGAACTTCAAACCCTCGAGGCTCAATATCCCGCGCTCAAAACGGCCGATTCACCCACTCAAAGGGTAGGCGGTGAAGTGCTCCCAGAGTTTCAAACCGTGCGCCATCAGGTGCCCATGCTCAGCATTCGAACTGAAACTGACAACGAATCAAGTGGTGCCAGCGCCTTCGATGCGCGCGTCAGGCGTGAATTAAATTTGCCAGAGGATGCGCCTGATATTGAGTATGTGGCGGAATTGAAATTTGATGGATTGGCCATGAGCCTGCGCTATGAACACGGAATTTTGGTGCAAGCGGCCACTCGGGGTGATGGTGAGTATGGCGAAGAGGTGACGCACAACATCAGAACCATCGGTCAAATTCCATTGCAAATAACAACCCACACAGATTTGTTGCCAGAGGTGTTGGAGGTGCGAGGCGAGGTGTACATGCGCCGAGACGACTTTGATGCATTGAACACAAGACAGTTGACCAAAATAGCGGACGGTGCAAAGGGCGAGAAAACTTTTGTCAATCCGCGCAATGCCGCTGCGGGTGCTGTTCGCCAATTGGACTCCAACATTGCAGCGCAAAGGCCCTTGAGTTTTTTTGCATATGGCTTGGGTGAGGTGCTGCGATGGCCAGGCCATGCAGTTGCTTTCAAAACGCACTTCGATTTATTGCAAACTCTCAAAGCTTGGGGCTTTCCGGTTGCCAGTCAAACGCAATGTGTCAAAGGTGCCGCTGGCTTGATTGGATTCCATGAACACATCGCATTAGAGCGCGATGCGTTGCCCTATGACATTGATGGTGTGGTTTACAAGGTCAATGATTTATCGCTGCAAAATCAGTTGGGGTTTGTCACGCGAGAGCCTCGATGGGCCGTGGCACACAAATTTCCTGCCCAAGAAGAACTCACCACGGTTCAGGCCATCGATGTTCAAGTCGGTAGAACAGGCAAGCTCACACCTGTGGCCAAACTGGCGCCCGTCTTTGTAGGAGGGGTCACGGTGACCAACGCGACCTTGCATAACGAAGATGAAGCGCGTCGAAAGGATGTGCGTGTGGGGGACACCGTCATTGTCAGACGCGCAGGTGATGTCATTCCTGAAGTGGTTGCTGTGGTCATGGACAAACGCGTTGAAGGCGCTGAAATTTTTACCATGCCGCGAATGTGTCCGGTTTGCGGCAGTGCTGCCTTGCGGGATGCGGACGAAGCCGACTACCGTTGCAGTGGTGGTTTATTTTGCAGTGCCCAGCGCAAACAAGCGTTCTTGCATTTTGCGCAAAGACGTGCTGTTGAAGTCGATGGTTTGGGTGAAAAACTCATTGATCAGCTGGTGGATTCGGGGGTGGTGAGTACCTTGCCTGATTTGTACAAAATCGGTTTGACGACCTTGGTTCAGCTTGATCGGATGGCCGAAAAATCTGCCATTAATATTTTGAAGGCATTAGAAGCATCCAAAAACACCACCTTGCCACGCTTCATTTATGGCTTGGGCATTCGCCATGTGGGGGAGGCAACAGCCAAGGAGTTTGCGCGGCACTTTGGCACGCTCGATGGCTTGATCAATGCGTCAGAAGAAGCGTTACTTCAAGTGGACGATGTAGGGCCCATCGTGGCGCAAAGTGTTCGTACATTTTTTCAGCAAGCGCATCATCAAGAAATTGTGGCTCAGCTTCGTGCTTGTGGTCTTCGGTGGGAAGAGGGTCCGCCTGCAGAGCGTGCGCACCAATTGTTAACTGGAAAAACTGTTGTTCTTACGGGTACTTTACCCAATCTTAGTCGCGATGATGCCAAGGCCATGTTGGAAGCGGCGGGTGCCAAAGTGGCCGGTTCAGTAAGCCAAAAAACCAGCTACGTGGTAGCCGGTGAAGAGGCGGGTAGCAAGTTAGAGAAAGCGTTGGCACTGGGCATTCCGGTCCTTGATGAAGCTGGTTTGTTGGCATTGATTCATGACCCCCTTAAAGATGGAGCTTCTACATGACGATCAGGCAAATTTTAAAGATGGGTGATGAGCGTTTGCTGCGCCAAGCCAAGCCCGTTTTAGATTTCAATACGCCAGCCTTGTTGGCCGGCATTGTGGACATGAAGGAAACCATGATTGCAGCCAATGGTGCAGGTTTGGCGGCACCTCAAATTGGTTGGGATGTTCAGCTGGTTATTTTTGGTACGGGCGAAGTTATCCCTCGTTACCCCGATGCTGCGCCCATACCGCCTACGGTGTTGATCAATCCCAAAATTACAGTGATAGGTGATGACATACAAAACGATTGGGAGGGCTGCTTGTCTGTGCCGGGATTGCGCGCAGTGGTGCCACGGGCCATGAAAATTCGTTACACAGGCTTTGATGAAATGGGCCGTCCCATCGACCGCGTGGCGGATGGCTTTCATGCCAAGGTGGTTCAGCACGAATGTGATCACCTTGAGGGTATTTTGTATCCTATGCGCGTGAAAGATTTTTCTAAATTTGGTTATAACTCAGTGTTGTTTCCAGGACTAGCCCCAGAATCTGATGACTAAATTGAGAGACTCAGTGCTCTAGATTCTTGACGGTTTCTCAATGTTGGGTGCGTAGCTGCCGTCTTCATTGCCATAGAGACCTCATAACTCATAATCGTTGACATGCCCTGTCATGGCCTTGGCCACCAAGGCGGCAGTGAGTCTGTCGCTTAGAAGCTCTGCAAATTGATAGACAAAATTGCGCAAATAAGCGCCTCGCTTGAAGGCGACACGGGCTACGTTCCTGCCCAGTAAATCACCCAAGGGAATGGCCACTAAATCACCCACTGAATCATCCTTCATGGCCATTTCTGCCACGATACCAATGCCTAAACCGAGTCGAACATAAGTTTTGATCACATCAGAATCAATGGCCTCCAGTGCAATGCGGGGGTGAAGTTTTTTACTGGCAAAGGCCAAGTCAATCTTCGTTCGCCCTGTGAAAGAGGGGTGGTATGTGATGAGGGGCTCTTTGGCGATGTCCTCAAGATGAATATGTTTTTTCCGTGTCAAGGGATGGTCGGGTGAAAGCACCAACATGTGCTGCCATTCATAACATGGCAGCGTGACCAAGTCTTCGTAGTCAGCCAAGGATTCGGTGGCCATGCCGATTTCAGCCGTGTCGTCTAGCAGCATTCGCGCCACTTGATCGGGGGAGCCTTGGTGCAAGCTGATATTGACTTGAGGATATTCTTCGCGCAATTTGGCCACGGGCACTGGCAAAACATAACGTGCTTGCGTGTGTGTGGTAGCGATTGAAAGCGTGCCGTTGTTTTGGGCACTGTACTGTTCGCCAATTCGCTTTAAATTGCCGATCTCTCGCATGATCACTTCGATGCTTTTCAGCACATGCTGGCCCGGCTCTGTAATGCGTTTCAGTCGTTTGCCATGTCGTGCAAAGATGTCAATTCCCAGCTCTTGCTCAAGCTCGATGATGGCTTTTGAAACGCCAGGTTGAGAGGTGTGAAGGGCCTTTGCGGCTTCGGTGAGGTTGAGATTTCGCCGAGAGGCTTCTTGGACAAAGCGGAATTGATGCAAGTTCATAACTGAAAACCCTATTAACTAGGATTTATTATGCCTTATAGATCTAACGCTGACACCCCAAAGCATGTTTCCTTAGGGGCGATGGTGCTTTAGCTGCCAGGTCTGAGGGCAATTTGCGCAATGGCCAAAGTCAATTCAGGTTCTTCTCCGATGGCCTTTCGGAGTTCAAAATCAATTTGTGGGTGCATGTCTTGAAGTTGCTTCATCAAAAGCGGTAAATCTTCGCGTGCATGTTTGCCAATTCCTAAAAACATGGGCAACACACTGATGCGGGTCACGCCGTTTTCAATCAAATCCCGAACGCATGAGGGCAGGTCAGGCGTTGTCAACTCAAGGTAGGCGCACATGACCCGCGCATGGGGCGACAAACTTGTGATGCAACTTGCAACCGCCTCAATGGGAAGGCGCCATTGAGGGTCGCGTGAACCATGGGCAAACAAAATGATGCCCGAATGGATCGAAGCGTTGGCACCTTGGGAAGATTGCTGTGTGTTCATGGGTGATTCTTTTTACTGCCTGATTACAAGCCAAGCAAATGTGGCCAGAGAGACAAGGCTGTAAATGAGAGCCGGCGCTGCGGCTGTGAGCAAGGGTTGCCAATTTTGAAGATTGCCCATGAAACCGAATACATTGTTGAGCAAATAGAAGCTGATACCTGCCATCACGCCGCCAAATAAATAGCCCGCAACGTTGCCAGATCGGAAATGCAAATAGGCAAAGGGCAAGGCCAGGGTCAACATCACCCAGCAGCTGAGGGGGTAAAAGACTTTTCGCCAAAATTCAATTTCATATCTTTGTGCATTCTGACCATTGGCTGCCAGGTGACGCATGTAGTGAAACAAGTCGATGGTCTTCATGCGATTAGGATTGAGTAGGGCGGCTCCCACCATCTCGCCAGTGATGTTGGTTTTCCATTTCCACTCCGGTAGATTCAAGACTTGAATGCTGGACTTGCCAGCATTCTGAATGTTGAAAATACGTCGATCAACTTCTTTGAGTTGCCACACGCCATTGCTTGTGAACTCGCCTTGCTTCGATGTCGTGATGGTGAGGAGCCGACCTTGATTGTCAAACTCGTGGATGCGAATATTTTCTGGATTGCCTTTGCTGTCCATGGATTTGACATTCAAAGCAAACTGAGTATTTTCTTGCTTCTCACGCAGCCAGGCCCCTGTTTGACCCACTGTAATTTGACCTTGGTAGTGAGCTTTGAGAAGTTGCGCTTGCCTGTCTGACCAAGGGGAAATGTAGTCGCCAAAAATAAAAGTGATGGTGACAAACAAAAGCCCCAATTGAAACAATGTACCGAGTGCTCGCCAAGGACCAAGGCCACTCGTTCGCAAAAGGGTGAACTCAGAACTTTGGGCAAAACGGGCCATGACAAATATGGAACCAATCAGTACCGAG
>JBIKOZ010000186.1:0-4476 GCA_044357745.1 Limnohabitans sp.
TTTGCTGCCCATGATGCCGATACCGATACAAGCGCCAATCGCGCCCATGCCGATGATGAGACCAGATGCCAGTGCGACGTAACCGAGGACGTGTTCCATTTAATTGCTCCTATGGATGATAAAAAAAAGTGAAGAAAAAACCTGAAATAGATGCTCAATGAGCATCGTGCGCTTGACCAATGTAGACCAAGGTCAACATCATGAAAATGAAGGCTTGCAAAGCCACGATCAAGATATGGAAGACGGCCCAAATAGAGCCGGCGATCACGTGACCAATGGGCAACAAAATGCCAGTCAATGACATGGCGGCTGTGCCACCCATCAAAGCGATCAACATGAAAATCAGTTCGCCGGCATACATATTGCCGAAGAGTCGCATGCCGTGGGATACGGTTTTGGCGACGAATTCAATCATTTGGAACACGAAGTTGAAGGGCCACAAAATGGGGTGCGCACCGAAGGGCGCTGTGGTCAACTCATGGAACCAGCCGCCAAAGCCTTTGATTTTGATGTTGTAGTAAACGCAAATTAGCAAAACAGACACTGACAAGCCCAGCGTTGTGGACAAATCGGCTGTGGGCACAACGCGGAAGTAATGAATGCTGCTGTCAAGACCCGTCATGACAAACAGAGAATGGAACAAGTCAACTGGCAAAAAGTCCATGGAATTCAACAAGAATATCCAGACAAACACGGTCAGCGCCAAGGGAGACACCAACTTGCGGCTTTCGGCATTGTGAATGATGCCTTTGGCCTGGGTGTCCACCATTTCAAACAAAATTTCGACGGCTGCCTGGAAACGACCGGGAACACCTGAAGTGGCCTTGCTTGCAGCTTTCCACAAAAATAAGCTGCCCAAAACTCCCAACAAAATACCCCAGAAAATGGAGTCAATGTTGAAGACCGAAAAGTCAATCACACCTGACATCTCTTTGTTTTGGAGATGCTTCAGATGGTGGCCAATGTATTCACCGGCGCTGGGAGCGTTTGCAGCTGACATTCTCTAGGCTCTTTAAAAATTAACTTTAACTTTTCAACTTAGTTGCAATTTGGGTTTCTGGGTGAAACACTTTGCGCCAGGCAAAAACCACCCAATAAACCTTCATCGTGACCACAAGGCCCACCAACATGGCAGGCCAACTCAAACCTTTGACCCACCAGGTGGCCGCATAAAGCATGGCAACCGTGAGGCCGATCTTCACCATTTCCCACAGCAAGAACCCAAAAACCGCGGCTCCTGTATTGATGCTGCTGGTTTTGCTGGTTAAACCCCGCGCGAACAACGCTGCAGGAACAACCACCGCCAAAGCACCATATGCTGCTGACCAAGCTGCCGAAACTCGCCCCGTGAAGAGCCACGTGAGCGCCGCAACGGCCAAACCAACCAAAACTTGCGCCAAAACCACACGCCAAATGGAGAGAAGAGGTTGCTGGAGTCGTAACTTTTGAACTTCTTCAGCTGTCAGGGGCCTTAGATTTTCAGCGCCATTGACTTCACCCTCATCTTCAAAATCTTGTGGCGGTATTCTGGCCATGTTTGATTACAACCAGGTTACAGATACCCTTGGTTCCGCAAAGTTTTGAATTGTAAGTGAAAACCCATATGCCAAAAAAGGGTCACAATAAAATAAGGGATTAAATAACGTCACCAAAAACTCACTCGCCACAAACCATGTACGAACTCATTAAATTTACCCATTTGGCTGCTGGCATTGTTTGGCTGGGCGGCATGGCCATCATGCTCTGGGCTGTGCGTCCCGTGGCCATTGCTCAATTAGAACCCGCGCAACGTTTGCCTTTGTTGGCTGGCATGCTCCGTCGCTTTTTCAACCTGGTCGGCTTGTGTGTGATTTTATTGCTGGCCACCGGTGGAATCATGTTGATGGGCGTCGATATGAAGCTTGCCCCTAAGGGTTGGCACGCCATGATTGGGCTGGGATCATTGATGTGCCTCATTTTTGGGCACCTCTATTTTGGCCCCTTCCGGAAAATGAAAAACGCCTTGTTGATTGACGATTTGAGCGCTGCCGGGGCCCAATTGGCCAAAATTCACCCCCTGGTTTTGTCCAACTTCGCCTTAGGCTGGTTGGCAGTTGGCGCTGTGGTCATGTGGCGCTGATCCATGGATGGATCGCTTTGTCCATCAGCCAGCTGTTCATTCGCCCGTGAAGCCCACATAATTCATTGAAATGAGCGCCACTTCAACGCCACCGTCGTCAGCCAACGCTTCAAAAGACTCTTTGATTGAGTACCCTTGCGAGTTTCCGATCAAGGTCATGGGCGCCCGCGTGGATGGTTTTGCGGAAGCCATGTCCGAGATTGCCAAGCAATTTGATCCTGGATTTAATCCGGCCACCATCGAGATGCGGACCAGTAAAGCGGGAAACTATCTGAGCGTGACACTGACCATCCAAGCCACCAGTCGCGAACAGCTCGACAACATATACCGAACTCTCACCTCGCATCCCATGGTGAAAGTGGCCCTCTGATGAGGGCTTAACAGCCATGCAGGTCAAGCATCTAGGCCAAGTCAATTACTTGGACACTTATCAGGCCATGCAAGAATTTACGGCGCAGCGCACGCCTGACACAGCAGATGTGTTGTGGCTGTGTCAACACCCGCCCGTATTTACGCAAGGTTTGGCGGGCATGGCGGGTCACGTTTTGGATGCAGGCGACATTCCGGTTATCCCCACCAACCGGGGCGGTCAAGTGACTTATCACGGGCCGGGTCAAGTGATGGCCTATCCGATGATTAACCTGCAGCGTGCGGGATACTTCGTGAAAGAATATGTCTACCGACTGGAAGAGGCCGTGATCAGAACCTTGGCGCACTTTGGGATCACTGGCCACCGAGTGGCAAGTGCCCCAGGGATTTATGTGCGTTTGGCCGACCCCTTTGCGCACACCGCCCTCACGGGACCTGCAACACCAGGCGACCCCTTTAAAGGCTTGGGCAAAATCAGTGCCTTGGGCATCAAGGTGAGTCGCCAAAGCACCTACCACGGCTTGACGCTGAATGTGAAAATGGACCTCGAACCCTTTGGCCGCATCAACCCATGTGGCCATGTTGGCTTGCAGTCAGTCGACCTTTTTACAATAGGGGTTGATGCCTCCTGGGAAGAAGCGGCAGATGTCCTTGGACACAAGCTCCATCAACTGCTTGCGCCCTGAATCAGAAAGATTGCGATGACCCAAGAAACTAATGCCCCGCGTAACATTGTGCGTGAGGTTCAAACTGTCGAAAACTACGACCCGTCTGCCAAACAAAAAGCAGCCGCAAAGTTGTCGCGCATCCCCATTAAAGTCGCGCCAGGCGAAGTCTTGAAAAAGCCCGAATGGATTCGCGTCAAAGCAGGCTCTCCGACCACACGGTTTTACGAAATCAAAGACATCCTGCGCAAAAACAAGTTGGTCACGGTTTGCGAAGAAGCCAGCTGCCCCAACATTGGTGAATGCTTTGGCAAGGGCACTGCCACCTTCATGATCATGGGTGACAAGTGCACGCGCCGCTGCCCCTTCTGCGATGTGGGCCATGGCCGGCCCGACCCACTTGATGTGAATGAGCCCGGCAACTTGGCGCGCACCATTGCCGACCTCAAACTCAGCTATGTGGTGATCACGAGCGTGGACCGCGATGACTTGCGCGATGGCGGTGCAGGTCACTTTGTCGACTGCATCAGAGAAACCCGCGCGCTCTCACCCAAAACACAAATTGAAGTGCTGGTGCCCGACTTCAGAGGCCGCGACGATCGCGCCTTGGAAATTTTGAAAGCGGCGCCACCCGATGTGATGAACCACAATTTAGAAACTGTGCCACGCTTGTACAAAGAAGTCCGCCCTGGTTCTGACTATCAGTTCTCCTTGCAACTGTTGAAGAAATTCAAAGCCCTGTTTCCACATGTTCCAACCAAGAGTGGTTTGATGGTGGGCCTCGGTGAAACCGACGAAGAGATTTTGCAAGTCATGCAGGAGATGCGTGAGCACAACATTGAAATGTTGACCCTCGGTCAATACCTTGCGCCTTCTAGCAGTCATCTTTCCGTGAAGCGATACGTGCACCCAGACACTTTCAAAATGTTTGAAGAGAAGGCCTACGCAATGGGCTTCACACATGCCGCTGTCGGCGCGATGGTGCGCTCCAGCTATCACGCGGACCAGCAAGCGCACGCTGCGAGTTTGGCGCGTTGAGTTCAACTCGCCAAGCAACCTGGCTGGCACTTCCCGCCATTGCGCCTTAGGCGACATTGGCCCCGATATTCGGCACCCGCCCGGAGAAATCTTAAGTCGACAAAAGACTGGCCGGGTCTTCAGAAGCCAGCACTTGCTGCGCCAAAGCTTTGAGTTTTTCAGTGTCTGCGCGCAAGATTTGCTGCTTGACCAGCAGCACTTGTGAGGGGTGCATGGAGAAGCTCCTTAGCCCCATGCCCAACAGCAGCCGCGTCATGCTCACATCGCCGGCCATCTCACCACACA
>JBIKOZ010000187.1:0-4471 GCA_044357745.1 Limnohabitans sp.
AAAACGGCCAATCCTTCTAGGTCGAAATCAAGAAGGTTGACCGTCATGGCGGAAGAATAAAAAGTTCTAAACCGCGGAATGGTGGCTGAAAGGTTTCAGCCGCAATTAACGTGAATAAACGTTCATGCCGGGGAAGAAGAAACTCACTTCTACAGCAGCAGTTTCGGCAGCGTCAGAACCGTGCACAGCATTGGCATCGATGCTGTCAGCAAAATCCGCACGAATGGTGCCAGGTGCGGCTTTTTTAGGATCGGTCGCACCCATCAGGTCGCGGTTTTTCAAGATGGCGCCTTCGCCTTCCAAAGCTTGAATCATGACGGGGCCAGAAATCATGAAATCAACCAGATCTTTGAAGAACGGACGCTCTTTGTGGACAGCATAAAAGGCTTCTGCTTCGCCGCGTGACAACTGCGCCATTTTAGAGGCAACCACTTTGAGGCCAGCCGCCTCAAAACGCGCGTAAATTTGACCGATGACGTTTTTGGCAACAGCGTCGGGTTTGATGATGGAGAGTGTGCGTTCAATGGCCATGATGAGATTCCTCAGTTTTATTTTAGAAATAGATGTTGAAAACCTTGTTTTCGAAGTCTGGTAAGCACTCAAGCTAGCCTGCTATTCTAACCCGTCCGAGGGGTTTCCCTAGCGGCAGAAAGGATTTGAAGGCCCTTGAAGCCCAATGCAGTCAGCGGCTACGGCCGCCGTTTCGGCGTGGCCCACCAGAGCGTCCACCGGGGCTCTGCGCCTTGCGTTGGCGGCTCAAACTGTCGGCCCCAATGTAGCCGACAGAGGTTTTCAAGGGGTCAGGCTGAGGGTTGTCCTGAGGGCCCCTTTTTTGTGCCGACCGACCTTGATCTTGCTTTGGGGCGCCAAAAGCACGATTCCGCGGATTTTTAGATCGACGATCTTGCGGACGTGCAGGATCAGATTCGGGACCATTCGCAACTTGATGGGGTGATTCGCCCTTGTTGGCCGCGTGAGTTAAGGCCCTGATATCGGCTTCATCCAATTCCATGAAAGTACTGCGCCTCAAACCATGGGGCAAGACCATGGCGCCATATCGAATGCGTATAAGGCGACTGACAGCATGCCCCACAGCTTCCATCATGCGGCGGACCTCGCGGTTGCGACCTTCTGAAATGGTCACGCGATACCAGCAATTGGCGCCTTCACCACCACCGTTTTCAATGGAACCAAATTGAGCCATGCCGTCGTCCAACATGACGCCATCTAACAGCTTTTGTTTTTCTTCGTTACTCAGAGCACCGAGAACACGAACGGCATATTCTCGCTCGAGTCCAAAACGAGGGTGCATCAACCGATTGGCCAACTCACCTGAACTGGTAAACAGCAACAAGCCTTCAGTGTTCAGGTCTAACCTGCCAACTGATTGCCATTTGCCCTGCTGAAGTCTGGGCAATTTTCGGAATACCGTGGGTCGATTCTTTGGGTCGTCGTGCGTCACAATTTCACCCGCAGGCTTGTGATAAGCAATGACGCGAGGTGGTGGTGGATCAATCCGAATTCGCAAGGGTCGTCCATTCACCTTGACCTGATCGCCGTACTGAATTCGTTGACCAATGTGGGCAGGCTCATTGTTAACGGAGATACGGCCCTCCAAAATCAATTGCTCCATTTCCAAGCGGGAACCTAAACCTGCTTGCGCCAATACTTTGTGCAGTTTGGGGGACTCTGCTTGGGGCGCTAATACACGTTTGGTGATCAGAGGTGAAATAACACCCTCAGCGTCTTGATCAAATTGACCCGAAACAACATCCTCAATGGCAATGGGCTTCAAGGCGTCTTGTATTGATACAGGTGCCAAGGACTTGTCTGGAGCGTCAAGCGTCGGCCCAGAAAGATCTGAAGGGTCATTCATGAGAATGGCCTTCGGCTTGTTCTGGCTTTGAACTGTTGGGGTTAGGGTCTGAATCTGCTGCTTGCGCATCAGTCACTTCAAGCGCCTCTTCTAAGGACAAGGAAGCTTGGCTGGTATCTGCCGCAGGGGCATTGAGTGAGGCTAAAGCCGCTGCTTGGCCGTCTACAGAGGGCATCAATGGCAGTTGGTCCAAGGAAGCAATCCCCAGATCGTCCAAAAAGTGACGGGTCGTGGCATAGAGGCCAGGTCGCCCCACAGACTCCCGATGACCAATGACTTCAACCCAGCCACGATCTTCGAGTTGTTTCAAGATTTGAGTGTTGATGGTAACGCCGCGAATGTCTTCCATATCGCCACGCGTCACAGGTTGCCTGTAAGCAATGATCGCCAATGTTTCCATCACAGCGCGTGTGTATTTGGGAGGCTTTTCTGGGTTCAGTTTGTCCAAGTAGGAGCGCAACTCGGGTCGACTTTGGAATCGCCAACCCGTGGCAACAGAGACCAGTTCAAGGCCACGTTCAGCCCAATCGAGTTGAAGCTCCTCAAGGAGGGTTTTAAGCGTGTCTGCACCAAGAGCTTCGTCAAACAAAACGCGCAAGTCACGGACCGTAACAGGCTGAGTCGAACAGAGCAATGCAGTTTCAAGGACACGCTTGGCTTGCGCCGTATTCATGGTGTCAATCTTCCGGGATAAAAGCGCCTGAGGCGCGAAATGAGACGCATGCCATGGTTCAAATCAACCAAGGGCAGACAAAGTCTGCTTCTGCGTCACTTCAATGGATTAAAGTCAAACTCACGCTCGACTTTGAGGCCTGGTTATCAGGTTTTTTCATTGTAACTGAGTGACCAAGCTTGCAGCAAATTCTGAAAGTCGGAAGGTAACCCAGACTGGAAACTCATGGGCCTTCCTGTGATGGGGTGCTCAAATCCCAATTTTTCGGCATGCAAGGCTTGCCTTGGCATCAAGGGGTTTGGGGTTCCCCCGTACAAACTGTCCCCCAGCAAGGGCATTTTGAGAGATGCCATGTGAACTCGAATTTGGTGGGTTCTGCCCGTCTCCAAAATGCAACGCACTAGAGAGCCAGTTTGATTGTGGTCAAGGACATGAAAATGGGTTAGGGCCAATTTCCCAGAATTTTTGGACAAATCGACCGCCGCCATTCTCAATCGGTTGCTTGGATCGCGACCGATGGGCAGATCAATCGATTTTTGTTTGGGTCCCAGCCAAGCTTTATCGCTGATGGTTAGATATTGGCGCTTCACTTCCCTGCTCGCTATTTTTTTGACCAAAGCGTCCATGGATTGGCGCGTGCGAGCGACCACCATCAGGCCACTGGTGTCTTTGTCAAGTCGGTGAACGATGCCAGCCCTTGGCAAGTCCATGAGGGACGAATCTAAACCCAACAGTCCATTCATCAAAGTACCCGACCAATTTCCAGGGGCAGGATGAACCACCAAGCCAGCAGGTTTATCAATGATTCTTAAATGCGTGTCCTCAAAAATGACGTTGATATGGAGCGATTCTGGTTTAAATGCTTGAGATTGTGGCGTTGCCCTGAGTTCGATGGTCCAGCTTTCGCCGGCTTTGACCTTGAGAGACGCCTTGGTGTAAGTGAGACCCAAGCGAGTGACGGCGCCATCTTCCAGCAGTTGCTGCAAATAACTTCTGGAGAACTCTGGCACCGAGGTGGCCAGCATTTTGTCCAGGCGCTCACCATGAAGTTCAGGGCCGACCTTCAACTCCCGGACCTCATTCAAAGGGGCAGGCAGACCAGACTCCAAGAAACTGTCTTCTTGAAGATCTTCGGGCTCGCCCAGATCAATGCCGCTCGATATAATCAATTTGGTTTATTTCCAAGGTTGCCAGATGTTGAACATCAGATTATCGTTGCTTGCGCTGACGTTTGTTGGCTCAGTCGCCACATTGCTTGCCGGATGCAGCAGCACACCCTCTGACCCCACGGCAGGATGGACGCCCGAGAAAATTTACAGCGAGGCGCGTGGAGAAGCTTCAGCGGGGGCCTGGGACAGAGCCGCCATGTTGTTTGACAAATTGGAAGGCCGAGCGGCTGGCACCCCGCTTGCACAGCAGGCTCAAATCGAGAAGGCTTACGCTCAATACCGCGCCACAGAAAAAGTTCAGGCCATTGCCACTTTGGACCGCTTCTTAAAGTTGCACCCTGCCAGTCCAGCCATCGACTACGCGCTGTACCTCAAAGGATTGGTTAACTTCAATGACAATTTGGGTCTTTTCTCATTCATTACCCAACAAGATTTGTCGGAACGCGACCAGAAGGCAGCCAAAGATTCCTTTGAATCGTTCAAGGAATTGGTCAATCGATTTCCAGATTCAAAATACGCAACTGATTCGCGACAACGCATGGCTTACATTGTGAATTCTCTGGCCTCCTATGAAGTTCATGTGGCCCGTTATTACTTTAGCAAAGGGGCCTACGTGGCCGCAGTCAATCGAGCTCAAGTCGCCATCAGCGACTACCCCGGGGTGCCGGCAAACAAGGAAGCCTTAGAGATCATGGTGAAAGCATACGATGCCATGGGCATGAATGAATTGAAGGCGGACTCCCAACGCGTTTT
>JBIKOZ010000256.1:0-3340 GCA_044357745.1 Limnohabitans sp.
CCTCACTTAAACGCCATCGCACCCTCAATCATTGACACACAACATGAACAGCATGACATTACCAACCACCCAGCCTGTGAGTGAAGGTGCATGGACACTGGCTTGGCGTCGATTTAAATCCGATCGGACGGGTGTTTGGAGCGCCATCACGGTATTGCTCAGTTTGGCCTTGGTCTTTTCGACCTTGGTGGGCAGCTTGGCGGCCGACTGGGAAAAAGAAGTGGCCATTGGACATGCCCCGCCTTCATGGGCCCTGTTTGAAACACAAGACGTTGAAGGTGTCCCTGCCTTGCCGGCCATGGTCTTGTACGAGCCTTCACCTGCCGATGTCATCGACCCTATTGCCGCTCAATGGGAACAGGCTCAAAAAGCGGTGAAACCGGTGGGCGAAAAAGTCAACGCATTGGCCACCCAATTGCCTATGGGCTCAGACAAATGGGGTCGTGATGTGTTGGCAAAAACCATGAAGGGCGCCGAAACCAGTATCTTGGTGGGCTTGGCGGCTGCACTCATGGCAACCTTCTTGGGCACAGCCTTGGGCGCCGTGTCGGGCTGGTATGGTGGCGTGGTCGATGATCTCAGCAATTGGGTTTACAACGTCTTCCATTCCATTCCGGGTATTTTGCTTATTTTGGCCATTGCCGCTGTGCTCAATACCAAAGGCACCCTGGCGGTGGTCCTGATTTTGGGCATCACTGGCTGGACGGGCACCTACCGATTAATTCGGGGTGAATACATGAAGCACCGAAACCGCGACTATGTCAGGGCGGCAGACGCCATTGGTGCCTCCAACAATCGACGCATGTTTGTGCACATCTTGCCCAACGTCAGTCATGTGATCTTGGTGCAATTTTCTTTGCTAACGGTGTCGTGCATCAAGGCAGAGGTGATTCTTTCATTTTGAGGTTTTGGTGTGCCCGTAGACGGTGTTTCGTGGGGCACCATGCTCACCGAGGCTCAAAATGATTTATTGGTGGGAAAGTGGTGGCAGTTGTTGTCGGCCACGGCGGCCATGTCTATTTTTGTGACTGCATTGTCTTTGTTGACCGATTCCTTGCGTGATGCATTGGATCCCAAGGTCATTCATTGAAGATAAATTGAGCCTCAATATTCAAACACGTTAAATCCATGGCAACGCGCAGATACCCCCCACCCATCGCTCAAATTTCTGACAATTTGCTGGAGGTTAAAAATCTCACGGTTGATTTCATCAGTGCGTCCAAAGCGCCCGTTCGAGCGGTTGAAAGTGTTTCGTTCGTCATTCCCCGAGAGCGAACCGTGGCCTTGGTGGGCGAATCGGGCAGTGGTAAATCAGTCAGCGCATTGGCCATCATGGGTCTGTTGCCAACGCAAAACGCCAGAGTGGCCATTCATTCCAGCATTGAATACGACAAGCGCGCATTGCTTAACCTTTCGAGAGCCGATTGGCAGCTTATTCGCGGCTCGCGAATTGCCATGATTTTCCAGGACCCTATGACGTCCTTGAACCCCGTTTACACCGTGGGCTACCAGCTCGCAGAGATGCTCAGAGTTCACAAGCATGTGACTAAAAAAGAAGCCATGGACAGAGCGTGTGCCTTGCTTGAAGAGGTGGGTATTCCTGAACCCAAGCGAAAGGTTAACGCTTATCCCCACGAACTCTCAGGCGGGCAACAACAGCGGGTCATGATTGCCATGGCGCTGGCCTGCGAACCCGAGTTGCTCATTGCAGACGAACCCACGACCGCATTGGATGTGACGGTTCAGCGACAAATTCTGGTGCTCTTGGCGAAGCTGCGTGAACGCAGACGCATGGCGATGCTTTTCATTACCCATGACTTGGGATTGGTCAGTGAGGTGGCAGATCATGCCGTGGTGATGCAAAAAGGCAGGGTCCGTGAGGCCGGACCCGTCCGCTCGTTGTTTGCCAATCCGCAAGACCCCTATACCAAAGCCTTGCTGAGCTGCCGTCCTAGCTTAGAACGTCAAGGCAAGCGTTTGTTGACCATTGATGACTGGATGTCAACAAGTGTGAGTGAAGCATCTGAAGTTGAAACCATCAACGCGCCGCAGATTGTGGTGCCATCCGACAAGCCTTTGTTAGAAGTTCAAGACCTTCAAGCTCATGCGCGGGCAAACAGTGGGATTGGTGGGCGAGTCGGGTTCTGGCAAAACAACGGTAGGTTTGTGTTTGCTCAGACTTCATCAAGCAACGGCTGGCAAGGTCTTGTTTGATGGCAAAAATTTGTTTGACATGTCCAATGCTGAATTTGCCACTTACAAACGACGCTTGCAAATTGTGTTTCAAAACCCTTATGCCTCATTGAACCCACGTTTTACCGTGGGTGAAATTCTGAATGAGCCCATGAAGTTGCATGGCATCGGGTCAGGACCGGCCGATTGGGAAAAAAGATCTTTGGCCTTGCTCGATCAAGTTGGCATGCCAGCTTCTGCATTAAAGCGCTACCCGTTTGAATTTTCAGGAGGGCAACGTCAGCGCATTGCAATTGCACGCGCCTTGAGCTTGTCACCCGAAGTGGTGGTGCTTGATGAGGCTGTTTCGGCGCTCGATGTTTCGGTTCAAGCCCAAGTTTTGAATTTACTCAAGGACCTTCAAAAAGATTTGGGTCTTAGCTACTTGTTCATCTCGCATGACCTTGAAGTCGTCAGGTACATGTCTGACACACTCTTGGTGATGAACAAAGGCGAGGTGGTAGAGCAGGGCAGTGCAACCGATATTTATGCCAACCCGCAGCATGTTTATACACAGACATTGTTGGCGTCTGTCCCCAAACTGCCTGCCGCAATGGGTCAACAAGTGGGTGCTTAAGTCTTCACTTATGGCTACTTTTTTCTATTTCTAAATTGAATTTGTGCCTCGCATCACCTATGACACAATACCGAAATTATTAAGTTGAGCTAAAAAATGAATCTGCTTTCAGGAAAAAAAATCTTAATCACAGGTGTCCTGTCGAATCGTTCCATTGCCTATGGTATTGCACAAGCTTGCCATGCACAAGGTGCAGAACTTGCGTTTAGCTATGTTGGAGAACGCTTCAAGGACCGAATTACCGAATTTGCGGCAGATTTCAATTCAAATTTGATCTTTGACTGTGACGTGGGCAATGATGAACAAATTGAAAATCTGTTCAAAGACTTAGCCGTGCACTGGCCTCAATTTGATGGATTTGTTCACAGTATTGGCTATGCCCCCCGTGAAGCCATTGCAGGTGACTTCATTGACGGCCTTAGTCGAGAGGGGTTCAAAATTGCCCATGACATCAGTGCTTATAGTTTCCCAGCCATGGCAAAAGCGGCATTGCCTTACCTTCGCGAAGATGCTGCATTGCTAACGCTGACT
>JBIKOZ010000188.1:0-4377 GCA_044357745.1 Limnohabitans sp.
GTGCATTGCGGAGCACATGCCCAAGCAGCACACGTGCTTCTGACAAACCCTTTGAGCGCGCGGTTCGCACATAGTCCTTGCCAATTTCTTCCATGAACAAGGTACGGTTAAAACGAACTTCACCGCCTAGCCTTGCCAAGATACCCACCGCAATGGGCAACACTAAAAATCGCCACGCATCTAACCCCGGTGCAAAGCCCGAAACAGGCATCAGTTGCAGCACACGCGAGAACATAAACTGCCCTATCACGATGAAGAAGAGTGCAGAGATCGACATCAACGCCACACACAGCACTGTGCCCCAAAAATCCAAATAGGTGCCCCGGAAAAACGCAAGCCCCAAAGCCAAAACCACTGATATACCCAAGCCCACGACAAATGTGGGCAAAGCCAAAGCAATTGAAGGGCCAGCGCGCCGCACAATTTCTGAAGCAATGTCTCTCCCGCTGTCGGCTCTTCCAAAATCAAATGCAAACATCCGAAGTGAGCTGTCCAAAAACAAAGTGTTGGTCAGTTGTGAAATGCCCTGCTCTTTTTCATTGAAAAACAAGGGCCTGTCATAGCCTCGCTCGGCTTTCCATTTCTCAATGGCATCGGGCGTGACCCGTTTACCTCCGAGCTGCATGCGCGCCATATCGTCGGGTGTGTTGACTTTGAAGAACAACACAAACGTGAGTAAATTAATACCAATCAAAATGGCAAAACCATAGGCCAATTTACGTGTTAAAAATCTGAACATCAGAGTTCCCTTTGAAAGGGTGAAGCGATTTGAACCGCCTTTTGTGATTGACGCCTTCGCCACGCCACCCAGGCCGGCCAAGCCACGGCCATCAGCAACAAGGGCATCGCTGCCAAAGGCCACCAAATGGCTTGATTCCAGGCTTCAATCTTGCGGGTCCGAAGTTGCGTATCAATGCGCAAATAGGGCAAGTTATCGCGAATGATGTTGGACGGTTTTCCGTTGTGAACCCACTGGTGATAAGCACCTCCAAACTCTTCAGACCAACCATAAAGCATCGGCATGTCTTCTTGCATGATCTCAATCATTTTGCCAATCATGGCGGCACGTTCAGGGGTATCGTCCAAATCCTTCATGCGATCAAACAACTGATCATATTCAGCATTGGCATAGTTACCGGAGTTTTCACCGTCAAACTTAACTTTTGAGTTGGGCCCATAGAGTAAGAACAAAAAGTTTTCTGGATCGGGATAGTCGGCCAACCAGCCCCAGAAAAAGAACTGCGCAGAACCCTTGCGCATTTTGTCTTGAAAGCGGTTGTAGTCGGTGTTCCGAATTTCAATTTGGACATTGAGCTTTGCAAATTGCTTAGACACCCAATCGAGCCTCGCCTTATAGCCAGGACCAACGCCTTGGGTGTCGTAATTCAAGGTCAGAGGCTGCCCCGTTTTGGCGTCGCGACCGTTGGGATATCCAGCCTCGGCCAATAGTTTTTGAGCAACTTCAATCGATTTTCGCTTGTGTTTGCCGTCTGGCATTTTGTCGTAAATGAAGGGGTTGGGTTGCGACAAATGATTGCCAAACAAACCGGGCACTACCACGCTGTGGTTCACTTGCGCGCGGTTGTCTTCAAAGATTGACACATACTCTTCAAAGTCAAAAGCAATGGCCAAAGCTTGGCGAAGTTTTTTATTTCTAATTTTTTCTTCAGGTGTTTTACCAAGTCCGACCACAGGGTCTAACCAGTTGAATCCAAAGTGCCAGAAGCCCACTTGGATGGTGCTGGGCAATTGTATTTTTCGTTCGATCAATTCTTTCGATCGGCCTGTGCCATCTTGAATGGACACTTGATAACCAATGCCAGGCTCACCGCGCTCTAATTGCGGAATGTCGTAATAGCCTTGAATAAATTTAGTGGCAACAGAAGTGGCTTCTTTTTCAATGACTGAAACTACCTTGTCAACAAAAGGGGTTCGCTTGCCGCAGTCGTTTAACAAGCCCTTTTCTTTGTCACCAGGTTCACCCTCACAAGGGTACGGCACCCCTCGGTAATTAGGATTTCGGATCAGTTCCATGCGTGAATTGGGGATGTATTCAGACAACATATAAGGCCCTGTTCCAACGGGCCATGTATCTGGATTGAGATTGCGACGCGACATGCCATCTTGCGCATAAAACGCATCGACTTCCCATGGCATGGGCGAAAAGAAAGTCATGGCCAACCAAAATTTAAATTGCGGATACTTTCCCACCACACGAATTTTCAAAGTGTGCGAGTCGACCACCTCAACGCCCGAGAGCGCATGCTCACGAAAGTCCAGCCAAGGCAAGTGACCCAAGGGGCCAACTTCACGTGCCGACTTGCCTTGTTTGAGTTTTTCATTGAAGGCTTTAATTTGTTTGCCGTAGTCGGCCAAGCCTACAATTTTTTCCGACAAAAAACCAAAGGCTGGCGACTTAATGCGAGGCGTTGCCAATCGCTTGATGGCGTAGGCATAGTCTTCTGCCAACAACTCACGCGTGCCCATGTGTTCAAAATCGTAAGGGCGGCGTTTGCCTTCGATTTCAGAATCTTTCATATCCAAATAGCGGTACTTTCCTTCGCTTGTTTTGGCAAATGCTGGGTGGGGTTGATACAAGATGCCTGGTTGAATTTTGAGTTCGAACACACTTTCAGCAATTTGGGCAGCAGGCGTTTGAAGGGGCAGCTCTCGCCCTTCCTTACCAACATATTTGACCCATGGCATTTCTGTCAGCGTACGCGGCTCCAATTCGTAGGGTCGCTTGAGGTAATGATATTTGAGCGGCGGTTCATAAACCGCATAGGTCCATGGCGTCTCGTTGTTGCTATAGGAAGATGTGGCGTCCAGGTATTTGGGAGACTCCTGATAGGACGTGAAGAGAACGTTTTCAGCCAAAAGGGCTGTGGGGACAGGCTCGTTAAAGACGCCGTTGCAGCCGATCAACGATGCGCTGCTGAAAATGATAATGAAGAGGTTTCTGATTTCTTTCAGATTAATTTGGGGTAAACGCATTGGAAATGACATCGTCGGAGTATTTAAGAACTGTAGCCCATGAGGCGAAGGCGGGGTCCATTCTTTTTGAACCTCAGAACAGTTGGGCGCAACCAACACTGCGCTTCAAAAAGGACTTGTGAATTGAGTCATGTTTGTCGCCTTCTATTTTCTAAAGTATTAAAGTATATTTATTAGTATTACTTAATGAGTATTTGTTAAATATAGTTACAAATAAAGTAATAAATTATCACAAGCAAGTTGATGCTCAAAGTAGGGAATTAACAAGGTTGTCACATAACTTTAATGAATGTGTAAAGTAAAAACCTTGTTCTTCTAACTAAGGAGTTTCAATGTCTAAACAGACTAAGGTCAGACATGGCTTGTTGTTCGTCTTGATTGGCACCACTTTGGCGCTTTCAAGCACCCTGACATACGCTCAGGTTCAGACGCTGGAAGTGACAGGATCTCGAATACGAACGGCGTCAGCTGAATCTTCATCGCCAGTGACTGTCATGACTGCAGAAGATATCGCAGCCTCTGGTGTCACCAATCTTCAGGATCTTCTACTTCAGATGCCAGAGATGGGAACGCCCTCCATCAGCCGAACCAATTCTAACTTTAGCACTTCGAGTGCGGGTGTATCAACAATTGATCTCAGGAATTTGGGGGCATCACGCACCTTGGTATTGATCAACGGCAGACGAGTGGTTTCGGGCGTGCCTGGCGCCAGTGCTGTGGACTTCAATACCATTCCTACAGAATTTGTGGAACGAATTGAAGTTCTAACGGGTGGCGCTTCGGCGGTCTATGGCTCTGACGCAGTTGCAGGTGTTGTCAACATCATTCTCAAACGACGAATTGATGGACTTGTCCTCGATGTTCAAACTGGACAAAGTAGCAAAGGGGATAACAAGACAAACAAGGCTTCTATCTCATGGGGTGGCCGCACTGAAGATGGTCGAACTTCTTTGATGACCAATTTCACAGTGAGTGACCAAGGCGCTGTTTATTCAAGGGACCGTTTGGCATCTGCTGTAGACCAAGCTTCTGTTGGCGCATACTTTACCGGTGACCCAGCTGATTTTTTCACTGCACAGCGTCCTTACTATTCAAGCTATGCGCCACAAGGCCGATTCTTTACCAATCCAGGCGTAGACACCACATCTAAAACCTTTGACGCCAGCGGCAATCTAATTTCGTTTTCGACCAACGGTCCGGCAGGTGATGGCGTTGGTGCAACTGGATTCAACCGTTCTGATTATCGAACGATAGCGATACCTACAAGAAGAATGCTTTTTTCATCCAAGGGTGAGCACGCCATTGATGAATCTAACAGTGTATTTTTTGAAGGTACTTTTGCTTCTTCCCGGACGGCAACACATTTGGAGCCATTCCCTTCAG
>JBIKOZ010000190.1:0-4350 GCA_044357745.1 Limnohabitans sp.
AAGTTTTGGCAAGGGCTTCAAGCCCCTTCGATGGCCAGCGAAATATTCAATACGGCATCGTCTTTCATGGGGCCTTGCCAAATCATCAAGCTGCTGGGAAGCTCGCCGTCTGCATGCATTGGCAATGACAAGGCGCAGCCATCGAGCATGTTGACCACGCTGGTGTTGCGAAGCAATAAGCCGTTGGCTGTAAAAAATGCCTCGTCTCTTTCTTTGCCGGGCGCCACGCTTTCCAGAGTGGGGCCATAGATCGGCACGGTGGGGGAGAGGGCTGCGTCGAACGAATTCAAAGCAGATTGCATGCTTGCAATCCATGCCGCACGGCCTTTTTGTAAATCCAAATACTCGTGGGCTTTCATGGCGGCGCCGCGCAAAATACGTGTTGCAACTCGGGGGTCGTAGGCTGCCTCTGACTTCTCTAAAAGTTGACGGTGCCACGTGTAGCTTTCAGCAGCGCTGAAGCCGCCTGTGGCCAGCAGGCCAGCGAGTTCATTGATCTCAGGCAGCTTGATTTCTACAATGTGAGCACCGGCCTTGGACAGGTGCGACAGGCTGCGCTCCCAGGCCTTCTGCACGCCGGCCTCCATGCCGTCCAACATCAGGCCGGTGGGCACGGCCAATCGATAGCTCGAAAGAGGTCGAATTGAACGCGCCACCGTGCGAGCGGCCAAAACTTCATGCGCCAACACTGCGTCTCGCACGCTGCGAGTCATGGCGCACACGGTGTCCATGGTGGTCGACAATGGCACCGCACCGCGCGTGGGCACTCGGCGAGCGGTATTTTTAAATCCCACCAAACCATTCAATGCCGCTGGAATGCGAATCGAGCCACCGGTGTCTGAGCCGAGACCAATGAAGGCAGCGCCCGTGGCCACTGAGACGGCCGCACCCGAGGACGAGCCGCCCGGGGCATGACCTTTGCCCTGGCTTAGGACGGCCTTGTTGGTTCTCGCATCCCAAGCAGACGGCGTGCCGAAGTGAGGGTTGTTGCCCACCCCAGAAAACGCAAATTCAACCATGTTGGTTCTGCCCAAATTAGCGCCACCCGCAGCGTGGAGTCGTGCCACAGCAGGGCAGTCCGCTTGTGCAGCAGGTACGCCATTGAGTACCGTGCTGCCCGCCAATGAAGCTTGGCCGGCCACGTCAAACAAGTCCTTGACCGTGAAAGCCAAGCCTTTGAGGGGGGAATTGACAAGGCTTTTTTCGAGCAAAACAGAGGGGCCGGCCGCTGGACTTAAGTTGAGAAACACCTTGTCGCAAGCTGTGCTCCGGGCAATTTTGTGGCTCTTTTCCCATTCAGCCTGAGGGCTGGTTTCCTTTTGGGCAATGGCTCGTAGGGTGGCAATGAGGTCTGGGCGCATGGTGATGGCTTCCAATTTGGGAGGGCGGGTGAAGGGAAATTGAATGGGAGAAGGCTGAAAAAATGACAATTTGGGATGCTATACTCGACAGGCTTAGCAGGAATTTCCCTGCAAGTAAATCGCAAACCGGCTCCTTCAAGGTGTTGGCTGTTTGAACCAGGCCCTCACAGGCCAATTCAAACATCCGATGTGTGAGCCGGATTTTAGACCCAACCTTCGGAGAAACAACATGTCAGTTACCATGCGCGAAATGCTGGAAGCCGGTGTCCACTTTGGTCACCAAACACGCTTCTGGAACCCCAAGATGTCCCCCTTCATCTTCGGTCACCGCAACAAAATTCACATCATCAACTTGGAAAAATCTTTACCGATGTTCCAAGACGCATTGAAGTTCGTCAAACAACTCTCTGCAAACCGCGGCAACATCCTTATGGTGGGCACCAAGCGTCAAGCCCGTGACACCGTGGCCGCTGAAGCGCAGCGCGCTGGCGTTCCTTACGTCGACCAACGCTGGTTGGGCGGCATGCTCACCAATTTCAAAACCGTCAAGACGTCCATCAAGCGCTTGAAGGACATGAAAGCGCAACAAGAAGTGGGCCTCGACACTTTGAGCAAAAAAGAACAACTCATGTTCAAGCGCGAAATCGAAAAGCTTGAAAAAGACATCGGTGGCATTCAAGACATGGCCGTATTGCCAGATGCTATTTTTGTGATTGACGTGGGCTACCACAAGATTGCCATTTTGGAAGCCAAAAAATTGGGCATTCCACTCATTGGCGTGGTGGACTCCAATCACTCACCCGAAGGCATCGACTACATCATCCCTGGTAACGACGACTCTTCAAAGGCTGTCACTTTGTATGCGCGCGGCATTGCCGACGCCATCATTGAAGGCCGTGCCAATGCGGTTCAAGACGTGGTCAATGCTGTGGCCGCTGAAGGCGCAGACGAATTTGTTGAAGTGCAAGAAGCTACTGCTTAATGCCCTCTCAAACAGAGAAAAGGGGCTTCTTGCCCCTTTTTTTTAACCTGAGTCGCACCCAGTTTTCATCAATTTTTAATTTATTCGAAACTTAATTCGAAGACGAAACGGAGAAATCAAATGGCTATTACCGCAAGCATGGTCGCTGAACTGCGCGCTAAAACCGATGCCCCCATGATGGAATGCAAAAAAGCTTTGACGGAGGCCAATGGCGACATGGCCAAAGCGGAAGAGCTGTTGCGCGTTAAATTGGGTACAAAAGCAGGCAAAGCCGCTTCCCGCGTGACTGCCGAAGGTGTCATCGTGGCCTACACAGAGGGCAACACGGGCGCCATGCTCGAAGTCAACTGCGAAACCGACTTTGTGACCAAGAACGACAGCTTCTTGTCGTTGGCCAATGCCGCTGCCAAGCTGGCTGCGCTGCACAACCCTGCCGACGTGGCTGCGTTGGGCGAGTTGCCTTACACCCAAGACGGCTTCGGTCCTACATTGGAAGAGGTTCGCAAGGGCCTGATTGGCAAGATTGGCGAGAACATGAGCTTCCGCCGCTTCAAGCGCGTGGCTGGTGGGGCTCAAATCGCTACTTATTTGCACGGCACCCGCATTGGCGTGTTGGTGGAGTACGAAGGCAAAGACACTGCTGCCAAAGACGTTGCCATGCACGTGGCCGCCATGAAGCCTGTGGCTTTGACCAGCAACGACGTGCCTGCCGATCTGATTGAAAAAGAGCGTTCAGTGGCCACCGCCAAGGCTGCCGAGTCTGGCAAGCCTGCCGACATCGCTGCCAAGATGATCGAAGGCTCCGTTCAGAAGTACCTTAAAGAAGTGTCCTTGAACAATCAAACTTTTGTGAAAAACGACAAGCAAACTGTGGAGCAAATGCTCAAAGCCGAAGCCACCCAAGTCAAAGCTTTCACTTTGTTCGTGGTGGGCGAGGGCATAGAGAAGAAGGTTGACGACTTTGCCGCCGAAGTGGCTGCACAAGTTGCTGCCGCTCAAAACGCAGGCTAAACCTGCCACTATCAGGGTTAAAACCCGGGTAAAAAGGGTCGCCCAACAGGGCGATTCAACGCTAAACTTGAATCTGTCTTTATGAGGAGCCTGTCATGACCATCGCCAAACCAGCCCACAAGCGAATTTTGCTCAAGCTGTCAGGTGAGGCATTGATGGGTGACGATCAATTTGGTATCAACCGCGCCACCATTGTTCGCATGGTCTCCGAAATTGCCGAAGTCACCCGTTTGGGTGTTCAAGTGGCGGTGGTCATTGGCGGCGGCAACATCTTTCGGGGTGTGGCTGGCGGCGCAGTCGGCATGGACCGCGCCACCGCCGACTACATGGGCATGTTGGCCACCGTCATGAACTCATTGGCCCTGGCCGACACCATGGAAAAAGCGGGGCTCATTGCCCGCGTCATGTCGGCCATTGCCATCGAGCAGGTGGTCGAGCCTTATGTTCGTCCCAAGGCGCTTCAGTACCTTGAAGAAGGCAAAGTGGTCATCTTCGCAGCCGGCACGGGCAACCCTTTCTTTACCACAGACACAGCCGCAGCATTGCGCGGCGCTGAAATTGGTGCTGAATTGGTTTTGAAAGCCACCAAAGTAGATGGCGTTTACACGGCAGATCCCAAATTAGATCCCACCGCTACTCGCTATAGCAAGCTGTCATTTGATGAAGCGATTTCTAAAAATCTCGGCATTATGGACGCCACCGCATTCGCACTGTGTCGCGATCAAAAACTGCCTGTCAAGGTGTTCTCTATTTTCAAACATGGCGCTTTCAAACGTGTGGTCATGGGTGAAGACGAGGGCACTTTGGTTTATGCCTAAATCAGTCCTCCATTCCGCTTAATTCTTGAACCCATCCCCTGTGGCCCCGGAGTAATTCATGAGCTTAGAAGACATCAAGAAAACATCGCAAACCAAAATGGACCAGTCCATTGCGGCTTTCAAAAACAACCTCACCAAAATTCGCACCGGCCGCGCCAATCCTGCTATTTTGGACACG
>JBIKOZ010000191.1:0-4339 GCA_044357745.1 Limnohabitans sp.
CACCGCTTGGAGTCTCTTGTGAGCAAAAAAGTATTTATCAAAACCTTCGGGTGCCAAATGAACGAGTACGACTCGGACAAAATGGCCGACGTCATGAAGGCCGCCGAAGGCTACGAGCCCACCCACAACGTCGACGAAGCCGACCTCATTTTGTTCAACACCTGCTCGGTGCGTGAGCGCGCCCAAGAAAAAGTATTCAGCGATTTAGGACGTGTAAAACACCTCAAAGAAAAGGGTGTTTTGATTGGCGTGGGCGGCTGCGTGGCCAGCCAAGAAGGTGCCGACATCATCAAACGTGCACCTTATGTCGATGTGGTGTTTGGCCCCCAAACATTGCACCGCTTGCCCGAACTTTTGGCGGCTCGCAGTGCCAAAAAGCGCCCGCAAGTGGACATCAGTTTTCCTGAAATTGAAAAGTTTGATCACCTGCCTCCCGCCAAAATGGACGGCCCCACTGCTTTCGTGTCCATCATGGAAGGTTGCAGCAAATATTGCAGCTACTGCGTGGTGCCCTACACCCGCGGTGAAGAAGTGAGTCGCCCCTTTGAAGACGTGTTGGTCGAAATAGCAGGCTTGGCCGAGCAAGGCGTGCGAGAAGTCACCTTGCTGGGACAAAACGTCAATGCCTATCGGGGCAAGATGGGCGACACGGCAGAGGTGGCCGACTTTGCCTTGCTGATTGAGTACGTGGCCGACATGCCTGGCATTGAGCGCATTCGCTTCACCACCAGCCATCCCAACGAATTCACGCAACGGCTCATTGAGGCCTATGACAAAGTGCCCAAGTTGGTCAGCCATTTGCACCTGCCCGTGCAACACGGCTCCGACAAAATACTGATGGCCATGAAACGTGGCTATACCGCGATGGAATACAAAAGCACCATTCGCAAACTGCGCGCCATTCGCCCCGACATGGCCATGAGCAGCGATTTCATTGTGGGCTTCCCCGGCGAAACCGAAGAAGACTTTAACAAGATGATGAAGCTCATTGACGATGTGGGCTACGACACCAGCTTCAGCTTCATTTTCAGCCCACGCCCTGGCACCCCGGCGGCCAACTTACACGACGACACGCCGCACGACGTCAAGCTGAAGCGTTTGCATCATTTGCAAAAGACCATCGAAGCCAATGTGAAGCGCATCGGTGACAGCCGCCTGGGCACCGTGCAACGCATTTTGGTAGAACGTCCCGCGAGAAAAGACGCGACCGAAATGGCGGGGCGCACCGAATGCAATCGTGTGGTTAATTTTCCTGCAGGCCCCAACGGCATTCGGCTGGTGGGTCAAATGGTCAACATCAAAATTGATGCGGCCATGTCGCATTCATTGCGCGGTCAATTGGTATTGCCAAACTAAACCCAATTTAAAATTCCAAGTTATCGATCAATCGAGTTTTGCCAAGCTTGGCTGCACCCAAGGCGACCATCGGTTGATGGCAGGGCCAAGTGACCGGCGATAAATCGTGCTGCATTCGCAAGCTGAGGTAGTCGGGTTGCCAGCCGCGGCTTCGCAATGAATGCATCGCCGCTTCTTCTGCTGCGGCCACGTCTAAATTCGCGCTTCCATGTGCCCCCAGCGCAGTGGCGGCCAGTGCTTTCAAGGCCAATGAAAGTTGTACTGCTTCGGCACGCTCAGCCTCACTCAAATAGCCATTGCGCGAGCTGAGCGCAAGACCATCTTTTGCGCGCCGAGTTTCAGCACCCATGATTTCAATGGGCAAGGCCATTTGTTGCACCATGCGGCGAATCACCATAAGCTGCTGGTAATCTTTTTTGCCAAAAATCGCCAAGTGAGGTTGGACGATGTTGAAGAGTTTGTGCACCACGGTGCTGACCCCCACAAAAAATCCGGGGCGAAAAGCGCCTTCCAAAATATCAGCCAGTTCAGGAGGCGGGTGCACTTTGAACCATTGAGGTTCAGGATAGAGATCTTTTTCTGAGGGTGCAAAGACCACATCACAACCATGGGCCGCTAGCAAAGCGCAGTCGTTTTCCAAAGTTCGTGGATACGTCTCGAAATCTTCATTGGGACCAAACTGCAACCGATTGACAAAAATGCTGGCCACTGTTTTGCCAGTTGCACCCACCCTCGCATCGATCTCTTTTCTGGCCCTTTGCATGAGGTCCAAATGACCTTCATGCAAATTGCCCATGGTGGGGACAAAGGCGCGCAAACTGGCCCCTGCCAGTGCATCTTGCAAGTCAGCAATGCGATGGACAACTTGCATCAATTCAAGCCCATGCGTGCTTTGCGTTGTCGGGAAATGTACCGCTCTTCACTGCTGCCACATAAGCCCTCATGGCCTCGTGCACACTGGAGCGACCTTCCATGAAGTTATGCACAAACTTGGGATTTTTGCCCAAGTTAATGCCCAGCATGTCATGCATGACCAGCACTTGTCCTGCGGTGCCATTGCCTGCGCCAATGCCAATGGTGTGGCAATTGGGCAGCTCAAGCGTTAAAGCAGTCGACAAAGGTTCAGGCACCATTTCTAGCACCATCATGGCGGCGCCAGCATCTTGCAAAGCCAAGGCCTCTTGTCTCATTTTGTGCGCAGCATCATCACCGCGGCCTTGAACCCGATAGCCGCCCAAGCTGTGAACAGTTTGCGGGGTGAGCCCCAAGTGAGCGCAGACAGGAATACCCCGGCACACCAAAAAATTCACAATTTCAGTGGTCCAGTCGCCACCTTCTAGTTTGACCATGTGCGCGCCCGCTTGCATCAGCACCGTGGCACTGCGAATCGCATGCTCTTTGGACTCTTGATAGCTGCCAAATGGCAAGTCACCCACAATCCAAGCGGTGCCCTGCACACGCTGAATGCCTCGGGTGACACTCTCAATGTGATAACGCATGGTGTCAAGCGTCACACCCACGGTGCTGGACAAGCCTTGGCAAACCATGCCCAAGGAATCGCCGACCAAAATGCACTCCACGCCGGCAGCGTCTGCCACTGCCGCAAAGGTTGCATCGTAGGCTGTCAACATGGTGATTTTTTCACCTCGGGCGCGCATTTCATTCATGCGTGGCAAGCTGATCGGCTTGCGCAAAGCGACGGGGGAAGCGGGTGGCAATGTGCCATAAGGGACTGCGTTGGTATTGCTCATAAATTCCTAATGATCAACCATGAAATTTGAATTGACTTTCGCTGATTTCAATCAGCGCTTCATACCGGGGAAGCCGCCCCCGCCCATCCCACCCAAACCGCCCATGCCTTTCATGGCGCCAAGGCGTTTCATCATCTTCATCATGCCACCGCCCGACATTTTTTTCATCATGTCTTGCATCTGCTCAAACTCTTTGAGCAAGCGGTTCACCTCTTGCACTTGCACCCCCGCACCCATTGCAATACGGCGCTTGCGGGTGGCTTTGATGATCTCGGGTTTGCTGCGCTCTTTGGCCGTCATACTGTGAATGATGCCTTGCTTGCGCGCAATGTCTTTTTCGGCTTTGCCCAAATCCATGCTGCCGGCCTTCGCCGCCAACTGTGATGGCAATTTGTCCATCAAGCTGGCGAGTCCGCCCATTTGCTTCATCTGCTGAATTTGCGACAAAAAATCGTTCAAGTCAAAGCCACTGCCGCTTTTGACTTTGGCCGCCAGCTTCTGCGCAGCTTCCATGTCGACGCCAGCCGTGACTTGCTCGACCAAAGCCAAGATGTCGCCCATTCCCAAAATACGGCCGGCATGGCGCTCGGCATCAAACACTTCCAAGCCATCAATTTTTTCACTGGTACCTGCAAACTTAATGGGCGCACCCGTGATTTGACGCACAGACAAAGCCGCGCCACCGCGGGAATCGCCATCCATCTTGGTCAGCACAATGCCCGTGAGAGGCAAGGCGTCTTTAAAGGCCTTGGCGGTATTGACAGCGTCTTGACCTTGCATGGCATCGACCACAAACAAGGTTTCGACCGGTTTCAAAACGGCATGCAGTTCGCGAATTTCTGCCATCAAGGCTTCGTCTATGGCCAACCGTCCCGCCGTATCGACCAACAGCACATCAAAGAAATGTTTGCGGGCGTAATCAATGGCAGCGCGCGCAATGTCCAAAGGCTTTTGATCGGGCGAACTTGGAAACCATTCAGCGCCAGCCTGGGCCGTGACGGTTTTCAATTGCTCAATAGCGGCAGGGCGGTAAACGTCGCCCGACACTGTCAGCACCTTTTTCTTGCGTTTTTCAATCAGGTGCTTGGCCAATTTGGCAGTGGTGGTGGTTTTACCCGCACCCTGCAAACCCGCCATTAAAATGACCGCAGGCGGTTGCGCTGCCAGATTGATATCGGACACGCCATCGCCCATAGTGGCTGCCAACTCACGGTTGACGATGGCCACCAAAG
>JBIKOZ010000009.1:0-14823 GCA_044357745.1 Limnohabitans sp.
GCTGTGCAGTGAATGGTGCCCGCCAAGCCCACGGGGTCCCAAACATCCAGATCATCAAAGGTGATGTTGTAGTCACCCATCAGTGCCAGCTTGGGGTAGGTTGACATCTCTAGCTTGACCCACTGCTGCAATGCCGTTAGCCAGCGCATTTTGTATGCGAACTTGTCACTGTCAGGCGCTTGGCCGTTGGGAAAATAGCCACCAATCACGCGCACGTCGCCAAAGGTGGCAGTGATCACGCGTGACATGTCATCCTCAAACCCCGGAATGTTTTTAACAAGCTGTGTGCCTTCGGTCCGAGATATGAGTGCCACGCCGTTGTAGGTTTTTTGGCCAAACCACTGAGCGTGGTAGCCCGCTTCTGTGAATGCGGCAAGTGGAAACTTGTCATCGGTCATTTTCAATTCTTGCAATGCAAGAACATCAATGACATGGTCTGGTCCTAGGGCTTCTTGGGCTTTTAACCAGTCGATCACCTGAGGCAAGCGCACGGTGAGTGAGTTGACATTCCAGGTGGCAAGTTTCATGGCACTCAAATGACTTTCAAGCAGACCGTTGGTAAGTGACAAAGCTGAATTTCATGCCAGACGATGCCGTGTGAGACTCACGTGATGTTTCGCGCCATGCCTCATTTAAGACGGGCGCGTAGGCATCGCCTTCGAAGTTCTGTTCAATTTCTGTCACGACAGCTTCATCGGCGATGGGCGCCAATTGCGCATAAATTTCTGCGCCGCCCATGGCCCATAAATCTTTGCCCTCAGGGCAATGGGCCAATGCAAGTGAGAGGCCTTCTGCGAGAGAGTGCACAACAAGAGCGCCTTCGGCGCGCCAATCCTTTTGGCGTGTGATGACCAAATTAGCACGGCCCGGAAGGGGTCTGAATTTGACGGGTATCGATTCCCAGGTTTTTCGGCCCATCAGCACGGGGCAACCCAGTGTGGTGCGTTTGAAATGCGCCAAGTCTTCGGGCAAATGCCAAGGCATTTGGTTGTTAAGTCCAATGACCCCGTTGGCAGCGCGTGCGTAAATGAGTTTTAACTTCATTAAACTGCCACCGGCGCCTTGATGGCTGCGTGGCACTGATAGTCCAGCACTTCAAAGTCTTCGTATTCGTATTCAAAGATAGACGCAGGCTTGCGCTTGATGTTCAAAGTGGGATAAGCGAAAGGCGAGCGACTGAGTTGCAGTGCCACTTGTTCTTTGTGATTGCTGTAGATATGACAGTCGCCACCCGTCCAAATGAAATCACCCACATCCAAATCACATTGCTGCGCCATCATGTGCGTGAGCAAAGCGTAGCTGGCAATGTTGAAAGGTACGCCCAAGAAAATATCAGCACTGCGCTGATACAACTGGCAACTGAGCTTGCCCTTACCGCCTTCAACTTGAGGCGGCGCGACATAAAATTGAAAGAACGCATGACACGGCATGAGGGCCATTTTGGACAACTCGGCCACGTTCCAAGCACTCACAATGATGCGACGCGAATCGGGATTGGTTTTGAGCGTGCGAATGACGTCGTTAATTTGATCGATGTGGCCGCCATCGGGCGTGGGCCAACTGCGCCATTGAACGCCATAGACCGGGCCAAGATCGCCATCCTCCCGCGCCCACTCGTCCCAAATGGTGACACCGCGTTCGCGCAACCAATTGTTGTTGCTAGAGCCTGTGAGGAACCACAAAAGTTCTTGAATGATCGAGCGAAGGTGAACTTTTTTGGTGGTGACCAGTGGAAAGCCTTCGTTCAAATCAAAACGCATTTGATGACCAAAGACACTTGCAGTGCCTGTGCCCGTGCGGTCGGCCTTGAAGACGCCATGGTCGTTCACATGGCGCATGAAGTCTTCGTATTGCGAGCGAATAGGGCGAGTGGTCATGGGCTGATCAATGGGGTTTGTTGGAGGCCTTCAAATGCATTCAAGGCCGAAAGCTAAATTTTAATCACTCTGCCGGGATTCATGATGTTGTGTGGGTCCAAAGCCAATTTGATGGCCTTCATCATGGCCATGGCAGTGGGGTCTTTGTAATGCTTGAGTTTGTCTGCTTTCAGGCTGCCCACGCCGTGTTCGGCGCTGATCGACCCCTGGAAGGCTTTGACTTGGTCAAACACCCAAGTATTTACTTCGTCTTCATGGTCGCGTAAAAATGCAGGGCCGTCTGCTCCGGCAGGTGCTTGAACGTTGTAATGGAGGTTGCCATCGCCCCAATGACCGAAGTTCACCAAGCGAATGCCGGGAATTTTGGACTGCAGCAAAGCGTCAGTTTCGGTCACAAACTGAGGAATCAGAGACACCGGCACACTGATGTCGTGCTTGATGTTCAGGCCTTCATCGGCTTGCGCCATGGTGATGGTTTCGCGTATTTCCCAGAGCCCCTTGGCCTGCGCCAAACTTTCAGCAACAACAGCGTCGGTCACCCAGCCTTTGTCTAAGGCGGCCTCCATCAGGCTTTCAAAGCCGATTCGGGCATGGGACTCCGACTCGTGGTCTGAATTTTCTAAAAGGACGCACCAGGGCGATTCTTTGAACAATGGCACGCGAAGCTGGGGGTAGTGTTTGTCCACCAAGCCCAATGCAAATTGCCCCATCACTTCAAAGCCAGTGAGCCCTGCACCCAAGCGTTCGTGGGCCAAACCCAAAAGTGACACAGCCGCCTCCATGCTGGGCACTGCAGCCCATGCAGTGAGCTGAGCGGCGGGTTGTGGATAGAGTTTCATGCAGGCGGCTGTGATGATGCCCAATGTGCCTTCACTGCCAATCATGAGGTTGCGCAAATCGTAGCCTGTGTTGTCTTTTCGCAGGCCCGACAGGCCATGCCAAATCTCACCTTCTGCGGTAACCACTTCCAAGCCTAAACACAGCTCGCGTGTGTTGCCAAATCGAAGCACTTGGGTGCCACCGGCATTGGTCCCTAAATTGCCACCTAAAGTGCAACTGCCTTTGGCGGCCAAGCTCAAGGGGAATAAATAGCCTGCATTTTCAACATGCGCTTGAACGTTTTGCAAAATGCAACCAGCCTCTGCAACCACGGTGAGGTTGGCGGGATCTAGCGATCGAATTTGGTTCATGCGTTGCAAGCTCAGAACCACTTGCTTGCCTGAACTGTCGGGCACAGAGCCGACGACCAAACCGGTATTGCCGCCTTGCGGAACGATGCTGGTCGATGCGCTGGCACAGGCCTTCACCACTGCCGCAACTTCTTGCACATTGGCTGGCCGAACGACAGCCAAAGCCCTGCCATGTGAGCGCTTGCGCCAGTCTTGCTCCCAAGCGCTTAAATCGGTTTGCGGGTCCTCGTGTGTCAGGACATGGGGGCTGCCACAAATGCGGCGCAGGTTTTCCAATAAAGTGCTCATTTTGAAGCTTCAGAAGGGCCTGTCGATGTTGGCTCAGGTGTCAATGCGGCATGATCTCTTGCCATTTGAAACCGCCAACGGACATGAAATGCACAAGCGGTAAACAGGACGACACACAAAATAGTTTCGATCAGGGCGAGTCCGGCTGACATGCCTTGATCCCCCCAGGCCCTCACAACACCCTCGATGAAATAAAGCCAAATCATGAGGCTGACCCAGCGGTAGGTGTACATGCGGTTTTTAAGCAGGCCCGCCAGTGGCCAACACAGAGGCAGCACTTTGATGGCCCACCATGAGCCACCTTCGCGCAAAGGCGCAAGCCACAACTCCCAGAGCAAACCCAGCAAAATGAGGGCTAAAAGACTGCCAACGGCCACCCAACGGGTGATTTCGATGGTCTTTGGGGTCAGAAATGGGAGGTTGGGTGAGGAGTCGTTCATGGCGATGGCATCATACCGGTCATGAAGCCGATTGAATCTCTCCGTTCCACTTTGAGTGAATTTGTCCAGTTCCCTTGGCGACAAATGTTGCGCACCTTGTGGCACCGTTTTCGTGAAGTCAGGCTGGGCATGACAGCCAGTTCCCTGACTTTCACCACCGTTTTGGCCTTGGTACCCCTGTTTACGCTGGGTTTGGCCATTTTCACGGCCTTTCCGATCTTTGCCCAAGTGCAAGACCAACTGCAGCGCTGGTTGATTGACAGCTTGGTTCCTGAGAGTATTTCCCGTCAAGTTTTGGGGTCTCTCACCCAATTTTCTCGGAAGGCCAGTCGCTTAGGCTTGCTTGGTTTGTTGGCTGTGGTGGTGACGTCTTTGGCCTTGTTGGTGACCATTGATCGGACACTAGGTCAAATTTGGCGCGTCAGCCGCCAGCGCAATTGGGCGCAAAGGGTGTTGATTTATTGGGCGGGTTTAACTTTGGGGCCCTTGCTGCTGGGCGGAAGTTTGGCCATTTCGTCCTATTTGTTCACTGGCTATTTGTCGGGCTTGGCAGATTGGCTGCCAGTTTCAGTTCGAACTTTATTGGACTTGGTTGAATTTTGTTTGTTAGTGGGATGCGTCACAGGCTTGTACTACTACCTGCCTAACACACGCGTTGATTGGCGACATGCGCTGATAGGCGGGGTGGCGGTCGCTTTAGGGTTGGAGTTGGCCAAGAAGGTGTTGGCGCTTTATTTGGCGCAAATGCCCACTTACTCGGCCATTTATGGCGCGTTTTCTGCCGTCCCCATTTTGTTGGTTTGGATCTATGTGGCTTGGGTGGTGGTTTTGTTGGGAGCCGTGGTCACTGCCAGCTTGCCTGAAATTGGCCGACAGGCTAAAAGACATGCAGACGGCCCTGGCTGGTCGTTCAGACTGGCGCTAGAGGTTTTGCAGCGCTTGTCGGTTGCGCGAATGGCATCGCCTCAAGGTTTGCGATTGAGTGAACTGGCCGATGAACTGCACATAGAACAGCGTCACGCCCAGCTTGTTTTGGATGCCTTGCATGAACTCAATTGGGTGGGGCAACTGGCGCAGTCCGACACTCAGAGGGAGAGTACTTGGGTTTTGTTGGTCGAACCCTCAGTGACACAACTTGAGCCGCTGGTGAAAAAACTTTGCCTGCATCCTTCCGAGGTCACCGATTTGCTTTGGCAACAAACTCAACTGACGCGCCTCAAGTTGGCCGATGTGATCAAAACTTGATGTTGTCCGTCACAGTGCCGGCGTCACCGACCTGTTGGGCCAGTGTGTTGCGAACGCCGCATCACTTTTTACAAAATGCAATCATGGCGCTCAAGGTTTCTTCAGGCGCTTCAACCATGAGCTGATGCCCCGCGTTGACCATGGCCACATGGCCGTCATGCGCTAATTTGATCAAGCCCTGTGCCGCTTTGGGTTGGGTCATTTGATCTTTTTGACCCAGCAAGAAGAGGATCGGGCAAGTTACTTTGCACATCGAAACCTCGCCTTGGTCGTAACTGTCGCAGGCCTTGAAGCCGATGTTGAAAATATTCTCATGGAGATTGCTGTTCAATACACGTCGCATCAAGGCTTTGCTGCCGCCTAACAACCAAGTGCCTGGGCCAAGTGCGCTGGGTGGTGGTGCCAATGTGGAATGTGAAAACACGTTGACCATTTGAATGGCTTTTTGCGGGTCGTTGAGCGAACTCTCTAGCAAGGTGGGCGAGACCCGCATGGGATAAGCGGTGCCCACCATCATCAATTGAGAAACACGCGAGGGATTTTCGGCGGTGGCATGCAGGGCGATGAGCGAGCCAAAGCTGTGACCAATCAAGACAGCTTTGTCAACACCTGCTGCATCCAACATCGCCATGACACTTTTCGCTGCTTCTTGAACAGATGCCGGCGCTTTGCCGCCGCTTCTGCCGTGACCGGGCAGGTCAATGGCCAACACGTTCCAGCCATGATTTGCAAAATAACGCGTCTGCAAAATCCAAACACTGTGGTCGTTTAGCACGCCATGTATGAAAACGGCCGTGGGCTTGGTTGGATCGAAATTTTTGCCGCCCGTGTAGGCATAAAGTGGGGCGCCTTGAACGGTGTAAATCATGCGGCACCCCTAGTTTGAATGGCGGCTTTCTCTGCCGCTTTGAGCGCTCTTTTCAGATCATCGATCAAATCATCGGGGTCTTCAAGACCGATCGACAAGCGCACAGTTCCGGGGCCAATGCCAGAGGCCTTGAGGGTTTCATCGTCAACCCGAAAGTGGGTGGTGCTTGCGGGGTGAATGACCAAAGAACGACAGTCACCCACATTGGCCAAATGACTGAAAACTTGCAAGGCTTCAATGAAGGCCTTGCCTTGCGCACGCGTTCCTTGAATGTCAAAGCTGAACACTGAGCCTGCACCACGCGGCAATAATTTCTGAGCCAATGCGTGGCTGGGATGCGTCTCTAGCATGGGGTGGCCGACACGACTCACCATGGGGTGTGCTGCTAAAAAGTTGACCACCTTTTCGGTGTTGCTCACATGGCGCGCCATGCGCAGTGGCAAGGTTTCGATGCCCTGCAAAATGAGCCAGGCGGTGTGTGGACTCATGCACGCGCCAAAGTCGCGCAGGCCTTCGCGTCTAGCGCGAAGAAGAAATGCGCCAATGGTGCTCTCTTCGGTGAACACCATGTTGTGAAAGCCTTCGTAGGCTTGCGTGAGTTCGGTAAATTTGCCTTCGGTGTGGGGCCCTGACCAATCAAAGCTGCCGCCATCGACCACCAAGCCGCCAATCACGGTGCCGTGTCCCGATAGAAATTTGGTGGCTGAGTGGACGATCAAGTCTGCGCCATGTTCAAAGGGCTTCATCAACCAAGGCGATGTGAGGGTGGCATCGACCAAAAGGGGGACACCAGCAGCATGCGCAATTTGACTGACGGCTGGTAAATCGAGCACATCCATGCCCGGATTGCCAACCGTTTCACCAAAAAATAATTTGGTGTTGGGTTTGACGGCGGCACGCCAAGCGTTTAAATCGCCGGGCTTGACAAATGTGGTCTCAATGCCAAATCGACTGAGCGTGTAGTGCAATAGATTGTGCGAGCCACCATAAAGCGCTGAGGACGCCACGATGTGCGAGCCTGCGCCCATCAAGGTGGTGATTGCCAAGTGCAAAGCAGCTTGACCACTGGCGGTGGCAATGGCGCCAATCCCGCCCTCTAAGGCGGCAATTCGCTGCTCCAAAACGGCATTGGTGGGGTTGCTGATGCGGCTGTAGACATGACCCGCGCGCTCGAGATTGAAGAGCGAGGCGGCCTGGTCACTCGACTCAAAGACGAAAGAGGTTGTGAGGTGTATGGGCACAGCGCGCGCACCCGTGGTGGGGTCGGGCGCTGCACCAGCATGCAACGCAAGTGTGTCAAAACCAGGATCTGAGTAGCCAGGCATAGAGTTGCTCCAACGATAGTCTGAAATTTTCGGGCAAGAGCTTAAGGGTAAGCTTTTACTATTCTTAGTCAAGATTGTGGGCTATATTTGACGTTCACTAGGAGAACCCACCATGAAAGTCAGTGACATCCTTCGCGTCAAGGGCAATATCCTAATTACCGTCACGCCAGAAGAAACCCTCGCCACTGCCGTTCAAATCATGTCCGAAAAAGACATCGGCTCTTTGGTGGTCATGGAACATGGCGATTTGGTGGGCATGCTCACGTTCCGTGAAGTGATGAAATCATTGGCCGATAACGACTGCGCCATTGCGAGCGTTTCGGTGCGCAAAGCCATGGACGATGCACCCATGACCTGTACCAGCGAAACTGACATGGACGAGGTCAGGCGCATGATGCTCAACAACCATGCGCGCTACATGCCCGTCATGGACAAGCGCATGTTAATGGGCGTGATCAGCTTCTACGATGTGGCAAAGGCCGTGGTGGATGGTCAAAATTTTGAAAACAAAATGCTCAAAGCCTATATTCGCGATTGGCCAGAGGGTGACCATCAAAAACAGAAAGAAGCGCCAACCCTCTGAGATAATGGGGAACTATGAGCGGCAACACCTTCGGCATCCTTTTTTCGGTCACCAACTTTGGTGAATCCCACGGACCGGCCATCGGCTGCGTGATTGATGGCTGCCCACCTGGCATGCCCCTGACGGAGGCAGACATCCAACCCGACCTGGACAGAAGGCGCCCTGGCACCTCAAAGTTTGTCACGCAGCGCAATGAACCCGACACAGTTCAAATATTGTCAGGTGTCTACCAAGGACTCACCACTGGCACACCCATTGCCCTGCTGATTCAAAACACAGATCAACGCAGCAAAGACTATGGCGACATTGTTCAAACCTTTCGGCCCGGTCATGCTGACTATACTTATTGGCGCAAATATGGTCTGCGCGATCCCCGTGGCGGTGGCCGTTCTTCTGCCCGTCTAACAGCCCCCATGGTGGCGGCGGGCGCGGTGGCCAAAAAATGGTTGGCGGCTCAGTACGGCACCACTTTCAAGGGTTGCATGACCCAAATGGGTGACCTGTCGATTGGCTTTGAAAGCTGGGACCATGTTCCTCACAATCCTTTCTTTGCGCCGCTTGCCGATGTCTCTCAATTGGAAGACTACATGAATGCGCTGCGCAAATCCGGTGACTCTTGTGGCGCCAGATTGCGTGTGGTGGCACAAGGCATGCCCGTCGGCTTGGGCCAGCCCTTGTTTGACAAACTGGATGCCGACATTGCCTACGCCATGATGGGCATCAATGCGGTTAAAGGCGTAGAAATTGGTGCGGGCTTTGCATCTGTTACACAAAAGGGCAGCGAGCATGGTGATCCCATCACGGCCAACGGCTTTGTGGGCAATCATTCGGGCGGCGTGTTGGGTGGCATTAGCACGGGGCAAGACATTGAGGTGTCGATTGCGGTAAAGCCTACCAGCTCAATTTTGATACCGCGTCCTTCAATCGACACACAGGGTCATGAAGTGGAAGTGTTGACCAAAGGTCGTCATGATCCTTGTGTGGGTATTCGTGCCACGCCCATTGCTGAGGCCATGCTGGCGTTGGTCATCATCGATCATGCACTTCAGCATCGCGCTCAGTGCGGCGATGTCGCGCAGCCTGCTTCCAAGTAAGGGGCTTTGATGCCCAACTCAGTGACAGCCACTCGTCGGCAACTCGTGCCTTTTGCGGCAGTCTCTGCCACTTACTTCGCACACATCGGATTTTTCAATCCCTACCTCCCTTTGTGGCTCAAAGACTTGGGATTTGGTTTGTTGGCCATCAGTGTTTTGACATCGATTCAAGCCGCCACAAGATTGTTTGCACCCTATGGCTGGGGTTGGCTGAGCGACCATACGGGCGAGCGTGCCAAGCTGCTTCGTTACAGTGCCACAGTGGCACTGCTGTGTGCCTGTGTCTTGCTGTTTGATTTGGGGCCCATTGCCTTGGGCTTGGTCTTGTTGGCGATGTTCACGCACACCAGTTCAATGATGCCCATGAGTGAAGCGGCCATGGCGCACTTGGTCAGTCAGGGGGGCGGTTTTGATGCCAAACGTTATGGGCGAGTGCGTTTGTTTGGATCGCTTGGGTTCTTGGTCACTGTGTTTTTGGCGGGTGCTTGGTTTGAGCATTTCGGCATGAAACATTTTCCGGGCTGGACCGTCTTGAGTTTGGCTGCTGTCACGGTCAGTGTCTGGTTCTTGCCTGATCTCAAAGAGGCAGTCTCGACCAGTGACGTGAAGGAGGCTGTGATGCCTGTGCTTCGCCAAAAACCAGTGATTTGGTTTTTTATCACGGCCTTTCTCCATGTGTTGTCGCACATGGGTGTCTATGTATTTTTCTCATTGTATTTAGACTCACTGGGCTATAGCAAAGTTTGGATTGGCGTCCTGTGGGCTGTTTCAGTGATTGTCGAAATTGGGTGCTTCTTCACGCAATCTAAGTGGTTGAACAAAATACCCTTGACGGCTTGGCTGCTGGTTTGTTCTGGCGCAATGACATTGCGCATGGGCATGACGGCGCAATGGGCTGATGTGCTGTGGGTTTTACTGATGGCACAAGTACTGCATGCCTTGACATTTGCGGCCCACCACACCGTTTGTGTGGCTTTGCTATCGCATTATTTTTCCGGTCGGCTGCGTGGCAGAGGGCAAGCTTTGTACACCGTCATAGCCTATGGCTTTCCGGGTGTACTCGGGGGCTTAGCGGGAGGCTTGTTGGGTGACAGCTTGGGTTTGCAAAGTGTTTATTGGGCGTCGATGGGTGCAGCGTTGGCGGCCACTTTTTCAGCTTACAAAGTGTGGCGATTGCAACATCCTTTGGACACGCTGCCAAAGACCCCCTAATAAATTGCGCATGGAAGAAATAAATTTCAGGATGTCCTTCACCCAAGAGCCCATTCAACTCGATGCTCAACTGAAAGCCTTGCTGCGGCCTGAGGTGGCCGCTGTATTGGCCGGCGGTCATCGATTTAATTTGCCTGGCAACATGGTTTGGCATGCTTGGGGCCCAGATGCTGCGCCCACCTTTGTACTCATGCATGGCGGCAGTGGCAGTTGGACACATTGGATTCGGAACATTGCACCTTTGTTGGAAGATGGCTACAGAGTGTTGGCCATTGACTTGCCTGGCTTTGGTGATTCGGATGCGCCTTTAAATGGGGGTGATGCCGATGCACTGGTTGAACCTCTGCACCAAGCGTGGCAGCACATGCGCTGCCACGACAACAATATTTTCATGGGGTTTTCATTTGGCGGCATGACCGCAGCCCTATGGTTGGCGGCTTATCCGCAAGACGCGCAAACTTTAGTCTTGGTGGGCGCGCCTGGCTTTGGCTTGGCATCGCCCGACAGAATCCCATTCAAGGGCTGGCGTCACTTGCCAACGCCTGAGTTACAGGCGAAGGCGCACCGTCACAATTTGTTGGGCTTGATGCTGCACGACGAGGCTCATTTGGATGACTTGGCGATGCGCCTTCATGTGCTCAATGTGGTTCGCGATCGCATGACGCGGCGTCGGCTTTCCTCAACCCCTGTGCTGGTGGCAGCGATGCCCAAAATCAAATGCCCTGTGCATGTGATTTATGGTGAGTTTGACGCTTTGTATTTAGACCGCTTGCCCGAAGTTGAAGTGATGTTCAAGCAACTCACGCCCCACTTGGTTTCGTGGCAGCGGGTGAAAGGCATGGGTCATTGGGTCCAATATGAAAACCCATTTGAATTTCAGCGTGCTTTGACAAACACACTGAAATTAGCTTAAGCGTTGGCTTTGATGGCCGACACTGCAGCGCGCAAACCCAGCAAGTAGCTGTCTGCCCCAAACCCTGCAATTTGGCCTTTGGCTATTTCTGCAATCACGGAGTGGTGCCTGAACGCTTCTCGGGCGTGAATGTTGGACATGTGAATTTCAATGATCGGGCACTTCAAAATGGCCAGCGCATCGCGAATGCCGTAGCTGTAGTGCGTCCATGCGCCAGCATTGATCATGACTGCTGAGACGCCATCCGCATGTGCCTGGTGAATTTTATCCACCATGGCGCCTTCAAAATTGGTTTGAAAGCATTCCACGTCAGCGCCTAATTCTTGCCCAAGCTTTTTAAGCTGCGCGTCAATTTCGGCCAAGGTGATGGTGCCGTATTGGGCCGGGTCACGCTTGCCAAACATGTTCAAGTTGATGCCGTTCAAACACAAAATTTTCATGATGATCCTCTGAGGTGGGGCTGACAAAGATCCCCTGAGAAAACATGGAATCTGCGCCCTGAATGCCGATTTTCCAATATTTGAGGCAATATCTCGCTTTTATTCTAAAAACATTTGCAATGGCCGCTACTTTAAAAATCGATTTCGTCTCTGACATTGCCTGTCCTTGGTGTGCCGTGGGCTTGGGTGCATTGGAGCAAGCCTTGGGCAAGCTCAAGGGTGAAGTGGCTGCCGACCTGCATTTCCAGCCTTTTGAATTGAACCCTAACATGGGGCCAGGAGGGCAGGATTTAGGCGAGCACCTGTCCGCCAAATACGGTTCAACCCCTGCGCAGCAGGCGCAGACTCGGGCCAATATTACGGCCCGGGGCGAAGAGGTGGGCTTCAAGTTCAATCCAAACGGTCGAGGCCGTGTTTACAACACCTTCAATGCGCATCGATTGCTCCATTGGGCAGGTGTTAAAGGGCCTGCAGGAAGTCAGCACGCTTTGAAGAAAGCCTTGCTAGAGGCTTATCAGGGCCGCGCAGAATGTGTCGAATCGGATGAGGTCTTGTTGGCAGCCGTGGCCTCAGTGGGTTTGGATGTGGCTGAGGCCCAGGCCATTTTGGCAGCTGACACCTTTGCACAAGAAGTGCGGGCAGCAGAGCAGTATTACCAGCAAGCAGGCATTCATTCTGTGCCTGCCGTCATCATCAATGACAAGCACCTGATTTCTGGCGGTCAACCTGCGGAAGTCTTTGAGCAAGCGCTCAGAAAAATTGCGGCTGGCGAAGTTTGATCCATGCCTGCACTGACCATTTACTACGATGGAAGTTGCCCACTGTGTCGGCGCGAAATTGCCTTTTACAAAGGCAATCCAGATGCAGTCCAATTGCTTTGGCACGATGTGAGCTTGAATTTGCAGGCCAACGACGATTCAAGTCTGGGCGAAGGGCTCAGTTGCGAGCGTGCCATGGCCTACTTTCATGTCAGAGATGCGCAGGGCAAATTGTTTGAAGGTGGTGCTGCTTTTGCGCGCTTGTGGTTAGAGTTGCGGGGCTGGCGCTGGGCCGGCCGCGTGTTTTCGGTGTGGCCGTTCAGTTGGGCTATCAAGGTGGGCTACAAAATGTTTCTGCCCATTCGCCCCACTCTCCAAAAGTACTTGCTTCAATGGGATGCGCGTCATTCATGAGCCCTGTCTCACATTTTCAAGACGATCCTGCATGTTCATTGGTGGTGGGTTTGTCACGGCAAAGTGAATTGCATTTTGAATTGGAAAACGAAGACAGCATGGCGCATTGCGCTGCGCAATTGAAAAGTTCTTCCGGGCCCTTTGGCGCATGTCAATTTAAATGGATCATCGATGCCACGGGGGCATTGACCCTTGAGGGGCAAGGCCCCGAAAAGCGCCTAGAAGCTGTGAATGCAAAGCAATTGCTCAAACAGTTTGAGGTGAACGCAGTGGGGCCTGCATTGCTTATGAAGCAGTTCTTTCCTTTGCTTTTAACGCAAGAAACATCGTGCTATGCCACCTTGTCTGCGCGTGTGGGAAGCATTGAAGACAATCACAAAGGCGGGTGGTATGGCTATCGAGCCGCCAAAGCGGCCAGAAATATGCTGTTGCAAACGGCCGCCATAGAAGCTGCACGGAAAAGACCACTCTGTGTTTTCGCAGCTTTGCAGCCCGGGACCGTTCAATCGAAACTCTCATCAAGTTTTGTCGCAACACAAGATGCCATGTCGCCCGAAGAGTCCGTTTCAAAGTTAATGACCGTGTTGTTAGGCTTAAAGCCGAGCGGTCGTGCGCAGTTTGTCGACCATGCTGGGCAGGTCATTCCATGGTGATAAATTTTAAAGTGAAGGGAGAAATATGAACGAAGATCCAAGATGTTGTGGCACCGGTACTTGCATCATTGACCCCCAAGGCCGCTGTTGGTGCGGTCAGGAATGGGACGGCGAAAAAATGGCCATGCCCAAGCTAGAACTTCCAACAGATGAAGTTCAAGCGTCTCCATCTAAGCCGGGTCAGTCATCAGCGGGGTCCGAATGATCAAAGCAATCAAAGCAAGTTCGTTGCGGCTGGTGTTGCTTGCATTGGTTTTGACGGGCGGTTTTCATGCATCCGCCAGCGAACTGTCTGAATTGCTAAAGTCCTCAGACCATGTTTTGCTAATGCGTCATGCGCTGGCGCCGGGCGTAGGTGATCCTGCTGGCTACAAACTGCAAGATTGCAAATCACAAAGAAATTTAGATGCCAAAGGGCGTGAGCAAGCGGAAAGAACAGGACGGTGGTTGAGGACGCAGGGTGTGGGCAATGCACTCGTCTTTACCAGTGCGTGGTGTCGTTGCAAGGAAACTGCTGAAAAGTTGGCGTTTGGGATGCCTGTGCATGAAGCGTCTTTGAATTCATTTTTTGACGACATGCGTCAGGGGACGCAAAGCAATTTGAACTTGCAGAAATTCATTGAAACTCAGCTTAAAACCAAAGGCGATAAGGCTTTGGTTTTGGTGACCCATCATGTGAACATTGCACAATTTACGGGAGAAAACGTAAGCTCGGGTGACATGGTTTTGGCCAAAGTGAATGCGGCAGGAAAAATGGTGTCATTCAAAATTTACCCCAGCCCTTAGCCGGCACTGTGCAGCGGGCGGATTTGACTTTCTAGCGCTGCAAGGCTTGAGAGATTTTGTGTCTTGAAACGGCGCTCTTGGGAATTTTGAAAGCGGGGCTCTTGCCGCCTGCGTGTTCCGTCAGCGTATCTTGAAACCAACTGCGCACATCTTGTTCCAAACCAATGCCATGCATGAAGTTGTAAATGGCTTTTTTCAAGCCCAGCCCTAAGAGGTCATGGTCCACGCCAGTGGGGTCGATAAAGCCAATGTCGTTCTTTCCAAAACTCACGGGCGGTAACGGGATGAGTTCAATGCCATATTCTTTGGGGTTCAAGCCTACGGGAGAGTGAACTGTGCATGCAAAGCGATGGAAGAAGCCACTTTGAATGCAACCGTTCTCAAACAACTGGCGCACGTATTCGAGTGCGTCTACGGTGTCTTGTACGGTTTGAGTAGGAAAGCCGTACATCAAGTAGGCGTGAACCAAAATACCAGCTTCAGAGAAGCCTTTGGTGACTTGTGCCACTTGCTCAACCGTGACGCCCTTTTTCATGAGTTGAAGCAGGCGGTCGGAGGCGACTTCAAGCCCTCCCGACATGGCAATGCAACCGCTCTCGGCCAACAGTTCAGCCAACTCGGGTGTGAAGGTTTTTTCAAAACGAATATTGCCCCACCACGAGATGTGTACATTTCTGCGAATGAGCTCTTCTGCCAAAGCTTTGAGAGCTTTGGGGGGTGCAGCTTCATCTACAAAG
>JBIKOZ010000316.1:0-2500 GCA_044357745.1 Limnohabitans sp.
GCTAATGCCTATGAAACTTTACAACTACTTCCGTTCTTCCGCCTCATTCAGAGTTCGTATTGCCCTTCAGTTAAAGGGGTTGCCTTATGAATATGTCGCAGTCCATATCGCAAAAGGCGAGCATAAGTTGCCGACTTACAGTGCCGTTGCCGCTGACAATTTGGTACCCAATTTGGTCCTTGAAGGGGGCGAGCACCTTAGCCAGTCGATGGCCATCATTGAGTATTTGGATGAAACTCACCCCGAGCCCGCCCTGATGCCAAAGAATGCCCTGTCGCGTGCGCGGGTGAGGGCCTTGGCGCAATCAATTTCTTGCGAAATTCATCCCATCAACAACCTGCGCGTATTGAAGTATTTGAGTGGTACTTTGGGTTTGAGTGACGATCAAAAAAATACCTGGTATCGCCACTGGGTCCGTGATGGCCTCGAGGCCTTTGAGCGTCAATTGGCGCAAGGTCCCCAGTCAACTTATTGCTACGGCAACACACCGACATTGGCTGATTGTTGCTTGGTACCCCAAATTTTCAATGCCAAACGTTTTGATGTGAATTTTGATGGCTTGCCATTGACCATGGGTGCTTTTGACGCCTGCATGAAATTGGAAGCCTTTCAAAAATCTCAACCTTCAGCTTGCCCTGACGCCGAGTAAGCCCTTGATCGGATTCAAGCCCGAGTGGCCCGCCCCCCCTTTTGTTCAGGCACTGATGACCACCCGTCAAGGCGGGGTGTCTCAAGAGCCGTGGGCTAGCTTGAACCTAGGCGATCACGTTGGGGACGACCCCCAAAGTGTTATGTCCAACAGAGACTTGGTGGCCAAGCAGATCGGCGCGCTGCCTATTTATCTCAGCCAGGTGCACGGCACCAAAGGGGTCACGATTTCGCCAGGGCTTTCATGCACCACCGAAGCTGATGTGGCGTGGACTTCTGAAGTGGGCTTGGCCTGCACCATGATGGTGGCGGATTGTTTGCCGATCTTGGTCTGTCACAAGCGTTTGCCTTGGGTGGCTGCGGCCCATGCCGGTTGGCGGGGATTGGCTGGATCAAAGGGTGAAGGCGTGGTTGAAACTTTGGCCCAGGCCGTCGCAGCGCAGGGAATGCTTGTTCAAGATTGCTTAATTTGGCTGGGCCCCTGCATCGGGCCCCGGGCTTTTGAGGTGGGTGTTGACGTGAGAGATGCATTTTTAGAGTCGCCCATCAAGATGTCCGTTGAGACCTGCTTTCAGCCAATGGGCAGCGGGAAATATGGCGCTGATTTGGCGGGACTGGCCAGGCTGCGGTTGCAAGCTGTCGGATTCAATGACCTTTATGGCAACGACAGTAGCCCTGTTTGGTGCACATACAGTGCTGTAGGGGAATATCACTCACACCGAAGAGACGCTGCACAAAGGGGCGGTGCAGGGCGCATGGCAGCTTACGTGTGGATTACGGCTTAGTGCCTGGCTGGCGGCTTGTTTCGGAATCCTTTTGTAACCGATTTGCCTCTGAAATTTCATTCTCCAATGCTAATCTGACCTTTCGCCGGCGGGGCGCGTCCATGATGTAAATAATTATGGCAGTTGGAAGGATCCCGTAAAGAATGAAGGTCACAATTCCACCTAGAACGGTTCCATTGGTGTTGGTGGCCTCGGCCACGCCCATCATGAGTGCGACGTAAATCCAAGCAATAGCAACGATGTACATGATTTTCGAATTGAAAAATAAAAGGAGAAAAGCAAATGACAAATTCCACGAATGAATTTTGGTCACGCGCTGGAGAAGAGTTTCAACAAAACCTCACAAAAAGCTGGGGTCAAGCCATGCAAACTTTTCAGACGATGGATCTTGGGGGTATTTTGCCTGCTGCAGAAAACAATGCACCGCAGGTCACTTTTTCTCAACAAAAGTTAAAGGATTTGCAGGCTGCTTATCTTGAAGAAGCCACTGCACTTTGGAATCATGGGCTGGAAGCCAAGCATGAATTAAAAGACCGTCGATTTTCAAGCGATGCATGGACGGGCAATCCGATGGCCGCTTTCACCGCTGGCGCCTATTTGTTGAATGCCAAAACCCTCATGGGTTTGGCCGATGCGGTTGAAGCCGATGAGCATACGCAAAATAAAATTCGCTTTGCTGTAGAGCAGTGGGTCGCGGCATCTGCGCCCAGTAATTTTTTGGCATTCAATGCAGAAGCCCAAAAGAAAGCCATCGAGACCCAGGGTGAAAGTCTGGCCAAGGGCATTCAGAATTTGTTGCATGACATGCAACAAGGCCATGTGTCCATGACCGATGAAAGCAAGTTTGTGGTGGGCCAAAATGTGGCCACCACTGAAGGCGCTGTGGTTTTTGAAAACGAATATTTTCAATTGATTGAATACAAGCCTCTGACGGCCAAGGTTTACGAGAAACCATTTCTGTTGGTGCCGCCTTGCATCAACAAGTTTTATATCTTGGACTTGCAACCCAACAATTCACTGATTCGCTATGCCGTTAGCCAAGGACACCGAACCTTCGTGGTCAGCTG
>JBIKOZ010000010.1:0-14467 GCA_044357745.1 Limnohabitans sp.
AACCAGACAGGCCGCCCAATTGACGCAAGGTGGGCATGCGCTCACGCCTGCCTGTGAGAATTTTGTGCGGGTAAGTTTGATGGCCCACGTCCCACACAATGCGATCTTCTGGGGTGTTGAAAACATAGTGCAAGGCCACGGTGAGTTCTACGGTGCCCAAGTTGGAACTTAAGTGTCCGCCAGTTTGCGACACGTTGTCTAAAACGCACTGGCGCACATCAGCGGCCAAGCGGGGTAAGTCGCCTCGTTTCAGTTTTCGAAGATCAGCGGGAGAGTGAATCGATTCAAGCATGTTTAATTTTTCCGTTCCACCACTTGCATGGCCAGCGCGCGCAATGCGGCAGTGGCCGTGGTGCTCAAGCCGCTGGCATCGAGCGCTGCCAGGGATTCTGCATACAGTTGTTGGGCCAGTTGTTGCGCTTGCGCAAGCCCCATCAAAGCAACATAGGTGGGCTTGTCCGCAGCCGCATCTTTGCCGGCAGTTTTACCCAGCGTGGCTGAGTCGGATGTGACATCCAAAATATCGTCAACCACCTGAAATGCCAAGCCCAGTGCTTCGGCATAAATTGTAAAAGCGTCAAATACCGTGCTCGAAGGCCGGCCTGCACTGACAGCGCCGAGTTGAACGCTGCACAACAACAAAGCACCTGTTTTCAAACGGTGCATTTGGCGCAATTGAACTTCAGTCAATGGCAGGCCGACACTGGCCAAGTCAATCGCTTGGCCACCCGCCATGCCCTGATAGCCAGAGGCTCTGGACAAAAGTCCAACCTGAGTGGCTTGCACTGCCAAATCGGTACTGCCATCTTGAGGTGTTAAAAATTCGAAGGCCAAGGCTTGCAAAGCGTCGCCCGCCAACAAGGCTTGCGCTTCACCATATTTGACATGGACGGTGGCTTTGCCGCGGCGCAAAACGTCGTTGTCCATGCAGGGCATGTCGTCGTGCACCAAGGAGTAGGCATGGATCAACTCAACGGCACACGCCGCATTCAAGGCGGCCAACGCGCTGGGCTGATCAGACACCGTTGCGGCCTCGAGATCAACACCCACGGCTTCAGCGGCCGCCAGAACCAACAAGGGCCTGAATCTTTTGCCACCGTCTAAAGCAGCGTAACGCATGGCCTCACCCAAGTGGGCTGGCGCATGGGCATCGATGCCATGTTTGAGCGATTGCGCCACTTGGGCCAAGCGCTCTTCAGACCATATCTTGAAATTAAAAGTGCTGGAAAATTGCGAGGTCATGCGCCATCCCAAGGCTTCAAGGCGCCTTCGTCCAACACGCTGATTTGATTTTCAATGGCCGCCAAGCGCTCACGGCAATAACCCAAAAGACCAGCCCCTCTTTGGTAGTGCGTCAGCAACTGGTCCAGCGGCAATTGGCCCGACTCCAACTTGGCCAGCAGTTGTTCTAGCTCCTGCACCGCCTCTTCGTAGCTAGCAGGAAGCGCCTGATCGGCCTGAGCTGGAACGGTGGGGGGAGTGGCTTTGGGCATGGCTAATTAAGGTCTAAAGAAGCGCATTTTAGGTCGACTTCACCCCAAAATTGCTGACCAGAGGCTACAATGCCCCTTCATCGGCGGACTTCGGTCCGCTTTTTTCGCGGGAGGGCCATTGGCTTCCCGCTTGTTCCTGCCCCTTCATAGGGGGAGTCTCTAGGTCAGGTCACCCATGTCTGATTTAAGTCTTCAACTGCAGCAGGCCTCAAGCCAACTACCAGTTTCAAGCTATTTAGATGATGCGCTGTTCCAGCGTGAGCTGAAAACCATTTTTCAGCAAGGCCCCAAATATGTGGGTCATCAATTGTCCGTGCCCGAAATCGGGGACTACCATGCCTTGCCCCAAGAAGCGGGCGGGCGCGCCTTGGTGCGATCGGCCCATGGTGTCGAGCTCATCTCCAACATTTGCAGGCACCGTCAGGCTGTCATGTTGCAGGGTCGAGGCTCGTTGAATGAGCCACAAAAAGGCAGCGCTGGCGGCAACATTGTTTGTCCTTTGCACCGCTGGACCTACGCACCCGAAGGCAAACTTTTGGGTGCGCCGCATTTTGCACAAGACCCCTGTCTCAACCTCAACAACTACCCGCTTCGCGAGTGGAACGGCTTGTTGTTTGAAGACAATGGCCGTGATATCGGGGCCGATTTGTCAGGCATGGGCCCGAGAGCCGCGCTCGACTTTACCGGCTTCAAACTTGACCACATTGAATTGCATGAGTGCAACTACAACTGGAAAACATTCATCGAGGTTTACCTTGAGGATTACCACGTCGAGCCCTTTCACCCAGGTCTAGGCAATTTCGTCACCTGTGACGATCTCAACTGGGAATTTAAACCAGAGTTTTCAGTTCAAACCGTCGGCATTGCCAATCGCTTGGGCAAAGCTGGCAGCCCCGTTTACGAACGCTGGCAGAAACAGCTCATGCAATACCGCCAAGGTGCCGTTCCAGAGTTCGGCGCCATTTGGCTGACGTACTACCCCCACATCATGGTGGAGTGGTACCCCCACGTGCTCACGGTTTCTACATTGCACCCCATCAGTCCCGAAAAAACTTTGAACATGGTGGAGTTTTATTATCCTGAAGAAATTGTGGCCTTCGAACGCGAATTTGTAGAAGCCCAAAAGGCCGCCTACATGGAAACTTGCATCGAAGACGATGAAATCGCCGAGCGCATGGATGCCGGCCGGAAGGCCTTGATGCAACGCGGTGACAACGAGGTGGGGCCTTATCAAAGCCCCATGGAAGATGGCATGCAACACTTTCACGAGTGGTACCGAAGCAAGATGGGCATTTGAGCTAAATGCAAGCACTCTGGATGGTCTTGGCATCGTTTTTTTTCGCAGCCATGAGCGTGTGTGTGAAATTTGCAGCCACCCACTTCAACACTTTTGAACTGGTTTGTTACCGAGGTGCCATCGGCACTTTGATCATGGTGATGGTGTGTCAGAGAAAAAATATTTCATTGCAAACACCTGTTCTTAAAATGCATGTTGTTCGGTCTATTGCGGGCGTTGTATCACTTGCAGCTTGGTTTTATGCCATCGCCAAATTACCTTTGGCCACCGCCATGACCCTGAACTACACGAGTTCCGTATGGGTTGCCGCCTTTTTGGTGGGCAGCACCATGTGGATCGGCACTTTTAAAAGTGCCGCCCGACAAGTTCCGGTCGCAATGACAGTGTTACTGGGGTTTGTTGGCGTGGTCATGACATTGCGCCCAAGCTTTGAACAAAATCAATTTGCGGCAGGCATCATAGGTGTAGTCTCTGGCATGGTGTCCGCTATTGCCTATTTGCAAGTTGCGGCATTGGGCAAAGTGGGCGAACCTGTAGAACGAACTGTGTTTTATTTTTCTCTAGGCTCAGCCGTTGCAGGTGCGCTTTGCATGCTGGTTTGGGGCACCAGCGAATGGGTTTGGACCCTAGCCCTGTGGCTCTTGCCCGTTGGCATTTTGGCGGTCTTAGGACAGTGGTGCATGACACAAGCCTACAACGATGGCGCCACCTTGGTGGTCGCCAATTTACAATATTCTTGCATCGTTTTCTCGGCCGTGTTTGGTCTGTTTTTATTTGGCGATGAAATACCCTGGATGGGATGGGCCGGCATAGGAGTCATCGTTTTAAGTGGCATTGCTGCCACAGCTTTCAGACAGCGTAGCGTTGGCCATATACCTGCACAGTAACATTGAACTTTGATCATTGAATGAGCCCCTTATGTACACCACTTTAATTTCTGTTGCCCAACTTCAAGCCTTGCAAACATCAGGTCAAACACTGATGGTGTTTGACTGCAGTTGCGATTTGATGAAACCCGAGATGGCCGATGTCATGTTTGCATCCAGCCGAATCGATGGTGCACAACAAGCCCACTTAGACCGCAACTTAAGCACACACGATGCATCGGCCGTCAATGGCGGGCGTCATCCTCTGCCTTCTCGTGAAGCCTTTGCAACTTGGCTGACAAGCCTTGGTTTTGAAAACGACATGCAAGCCGTGGTCTATGACAGAAATGGGGCCAATTATTGTGGTCGTTTGTGGTGGATGCTGAAGTGGTTAGGTCACGATGCCGTTGCAGTTTTAAATGGTGGCTTGCAAGCTTGGGAAGCAGCTGGCGGCTCACTGAGCTCTGGCGCAGTACCCGTTGCACACCCTGCTGCATCTCCATTTGAATTGAAACCTGCACTGCGTGAATGGGTCAGCACAACGCAATTGGCATCCGAGTTAGGACGCACCTCCCAAGCCCTCATCGATGCACGTGGTGCGGCTCGGTTTCGAGGTGAAGTGGAGCCCCTCGATCCTGTCGCAGGTCACATTCCAGGCGCGCTGAACCGCCCTTTCACTGAAAACATCACGCCCGAAGGTTTTTTCAAAAGCCCTGAAGTTTTGCGCGCAGAGTTTGAAAAATTATTGGCTGGCAGAGACCCCGCAACCGTGGTGCATCACTGCGGAAGCGGTGTGAGCACCCTTCCCAATATGTTGGCCATGGAGTTGGCCGGATTGGGCGTCACGCGTCTGTATCCAGGAAGCTGGAGCGAGTGGTGCAACACACCGGGAATGGCCTGCGCCAAGGGCTGAATCAATGAAGGTTGGTATGGGCCAAATAGCTCACCGCACTGACCAACCCGATGCCTGAAAGCAACCAAACAATTTGGGCTGCCGTTTCGCGCGAGCTCAATCGCTTTTGCAGCTGTGGAATCAGATCCGCCAAGGCGACATAAATAAAACTGCTGCTGGCAATGGTCAGCATATAGGGCAAGATGTCGTGCAATTGTTCAAGGAGCAGATAGCCTGCGACGCCACCCAAGGCGGTGATTGCGCCCGCCAACGAGACCTTCAAAACCGCAGCCTGCTTGTTGCCTGAACTTTCTCTCAACACCACCAAATCGCCCATGTGATGCGGTACTTCATGGGCCAAGACGGCCAAGGCCGCCACAATCCCTAAGCGCAAGTCAACCAAGAACGCAGAGGCAATGAGCACGCCATCGCCAAAGCAATGCACACTGTCACCCGCCAAGATGGCCCAACCCCCTGAGACCGGGTTGTGGGCTGGCGCATCAAGATGATGGTGTTCATGCTTGTGTTCATGATCGTGGTGGTGCGACTCATGCACAGCACCATGGTGATGTTCGTGTCCATGATGCCAAAGCTCGGCCTTGTCGAGCAAAAAGAAAAACAACAAGCCAAACAGCAAGGTCATAAACAGGTTGTGCGGCTCTACACCCGCCTCGAAGGCTTCCGGCAACAAATGTAGAAAAGCTGTGGCCAACAAGGCCCCCGCGGCCAAGCTCAACATGTGCTGGGTGTATCGGCTCAAAATACCAAAGCTAAGCCAAGCGGCCAACCAAACACTGCCGATACCCGCCGCCAAAGTGCCCAATAAAATTGCCAATAGAGTCATTCACATTCCAACAGACGCTCAAACTGAACTTGAGCACAGACCAAATTATGCCTTGTGCAGAATTTCAGGAAGATTCATGGCAACGAAGACAAAGCACTGCAGGCAATCACGGCCCCCGCATCAGCTGTCAAAGACCCTGCTTCAATGGCTTGAACCACTTGTCTGGGTGATAAACATAAAAATTCACTGACTTCGCCGTCTTGATTGACCGGTTGAAATTCGGTTGGCAGGGTGAGGTTGTAAATCCATAAGGTCTCATGGTGCCAACCCTCTTTCACTTCTCGACAGGTTTCGACTTGTCCACCCGAAATGGCTTGACGGGCCAGCGCGGCGTCCAAGCCCGCCTCTTCCTGCATTTCTCGCACCCCACAGAAAAGGACCGACTCCCCCGCTGGCAAACCGCCTGCAGCCAAATTGTCCAACATGCCGGGATCTGTCGCCTTACTGAGCGCGCGCCGGCCACACCACATGAACCCTTCAGGTGTGAAGCCATTGATGTGAACAGCATGGCTGCGCAATCCAAAAAAACGAAATGCGGCACGCTCCATGCGAAATGCTTCGGCACGCAATGGGTCGGGTTCTTTTCTTTGGTCTGAGGACCCTTGCTCGTCCAGCCAGAAGCTGAATTTTTCATCTCGCCAGCCCGTGATTTGGCCTTGTGTGCGAAGCTCTTCAGCCAATTGCGCCAAAGCCATATTTCGGGAGGCTGGTGTTTTCTCTGGCGTATCCCAACAGAGTCCCTTGGGCAAAGTCGTCCACTCTGGGCCCAGGCTTCTGAGCAGCTTGGCATGTTCATGGACCAGATATCCCGTGGCCTCAGGTGCGTCTCCCAAATACCAGGGCAGGGCATGGACGGGCACGGGTTGCTTCGCCTCGCGCAGACACTGCTGCAGCACCTTCAAATCGGACGCCGTTAAAGCCGCTTTGAAATTTTCCAGGGCTTGCATGTTGGAATCAATGGGCCTGATCCCAATTCAGACCCACGCCAACTTCTGCCAACAACGACACCTTGAGAGAGGCCACTTCGGCCATCCACTTTGGAACAGCCTCTTTGAGCCACGCCACTTCATCCTCTGGCACTTCAAAAACCAATTCATCGTGCACCTGCATGATGACCTTGGTTTTGCGTCGCTCGGTGTCAATCCCCGCTTGCACCGCAATCATTGCCAACTTGATCAAATCGGCGGCTGTCCCTTGCATGGGTGCATTGATCGCGGCGCGCTCTGCACCTGCCCGACGAGGACCGTTGGGTGAGTTAATTTCTGGCAGATACAAACGCCTGCCAAATACAGTTTCGACATAGCCCTGCGATTTGGCTTGCTCGCGCGTGTCGTCCATGTAACGCTTCACGCCCGCAAAACGCTGGAAGTAGCGCTCGATGTAATTTTTAGCAGCCCCGTTGTCAATGCCCAAAGCCTTGGCCAAGCCAAAGGCACTCATGCCATAAATTAAACCGAAGTTAATGGTTTTGGCATAGCGACGTTGCTCGCTGGACACTTGGTCGGGCGTTAGACCAAAGACCTCCGCTGCGGTGGCTTTGTGCACGTCCAAACCCTGATGGAAAGCTCGAAGCAAAGCCTCGTCACCACTCAGATGCGCCATGATGCGAAGTTCAATTTGAGAGTAGTCGGCACTGGCAATCAAACTGCCAGCAGGCGCCACAAACGCCTCTCGTACTTTACGGCCTTCGGCTGTGCGAATCGGAATGTTTTGCAAATTGGGATCGTTGCTAGACAAGCGTCCGGTCACGGCCACGGCCTGTGCATAGTGCGTGTGCACCCTGCCCGTTCTGGGCAAAGCCATTTGCGCCAGCTTGTCGGTGTAGGTGCCTTTCAGCTTGGACAAACTACGGTGCTCCAAAATGCGTGCTGGCAAGGGATAGTCTTCGGCCAACTTTTCCAGGACTTCTTCGTCGGTACTGCGCGCACCAGTGGCTGTTTTTTTAATGACGGGCAAACCCAACTTGTCAAAAAAGATTTCACCCAACTGTTTAGGACTGCTTAAGTTGAAAGGCTGCCCAGCAATTTCATAGGCCTCGGTTTCTAGCTGCAAAATGCGTTGCCCTAAAGCTTGGCTTTGTGCGGCCAGTGTGGGGCCATCGATCAAAACACCATTGCGCTCGATGCGAAACAAAGCTTCGCTGGTGGCAATTTCGATGTCATAGATGGCGCGCAGCTTGGCATCGGCTTGAATGCGTGGCCAAAGCACGCCATGCACATCCAAACATTGATTGGAGTCTTCGCACGCGTATTCCGTCGCCTTGTTGACATCCACTTGTGCGAACGAAATTTGATGGACGCCTTTGCCGCACAAATCTTCATAGGTCATGCCTGTTCGGCCAACATGGCGCAACGCGAGGCTGGTAAGGCTGTGCGGCTTGTGGACCTCCAGTACATAACTTTGCAACATGGTGTCGTGCGCATAGCCTCGCACTTCGATGCCCTGATTGGCAAACACATGTCGGTCGTATTTGATGTGCTGACCCACTTTGAGTTTGAGGGGGTTTTCAAGCCACGGCTTGAGCTTGGCCAGTACTTCCGCCATAGGCAATTGGACGGGCGCATCGGGGCCGTCATGCCGCAAAGGCAAGTAAGCCGCCTCGCCTGGCTGAACACTCCAACTGATGCCCACCAATTCGGCGCGCATGGCATCCAGCGAGGTGGTCTCAGTGTCAATGGCCACGCACGCTGCTGCTTCAAGTCTTGGCAGCCATGCATCAAACTCTGGCCACGTCAAAATAGTTTCGTAGTGCTTGTCGCCGGTGACCGTGATCACCGGTTCGGGCTCTGCAAACAAATCGTCCATGGGCACGAAACCTGGTTTGGCATAGGACTTCCCAGCGCCAGAAGCTTCTGAAGTCCCAGGGCCGCGACTCCGAACCAAACCTTTGAAACCAAATTTTTCGTAGAAAGCCAACAATTCAGATTCGTGGGGCTCCGCCAAACGAATTGTTTCTAAAGAGGGCAACTCGGGAACGTAAGCACTCAAATCGCAATCTGTGCGAATTTTCAAAAGTTGACGACCTGTGGGCAACCAGTCGACGGCTTTGCGCAGGTTCTCACCCACCACGCCCTTGACTTGGTCTGCATGCGCCATGAGTTTGTCGAGCGAGCCAAATTCGAGCAACAACTTGGCAGCCGTTTTGGGACCCACCTTTTGCACACCCGGTACGTTGTCCACGGTATCGCCAACCAAAATTTGATAGTCCAACATGAGGCTGGCAGGCACACCAAATTCTTCTTGGACGCCCGCCAAATCTCGGCGCTTGCCGTTCATGGTGTCAATGATGGTGATGTGTTCATTGACCAACTGCGCCAAATCTTTGTCCCCACTGGACACCACCACCTCAATGCCATGTGATGCACCCACGGCAGCCAAAGTGCCAATCACATCATCAGCCTCGACGCCAGGCACATCCAATACTTTCCAACCCATCAATTTCACCAATTCATGGATGGGCTCAATTTGAGAGCGCAAATCGTCTGGCATGGGGCTGCGATTTTGTTTGTACTCTGGATAAATCTCATCACGAAAGGTTGGACCCTTGGCGTCAAACACACAAACCGCATAGTCAGCTGGAATGTCCTTTCGAAGGCGCTCCATCATGTTGATCATGCCGCGAATAGCGCCGGTCGCGGGGCTGCCAGGGTCGCCGGGCACAGCCCGTAAATCGGGCATGGCATGAAAGGCGCGGTACAGATAGCTAGAACCATCGACCAGGAGTAGGGTTTTCTTATCGCTCATGCCCCAATTGTGCCTGTCCTTCTGGCCATTTGCCCACCCTCATGGGCGCAAATGCATGACCAACACCCACTACAATCTCCCCATGCATTTCGCACAGCCTCACGGCGCCTGTTCTACCCCAATGACCACCCTCTAACCCATGGCTGTCTTTACGCCCGTTTCTGAAGAGATTGCTGCCACACTCTTGTCCGAACTGGATCTGGGAGAACTGACCGAATTGAGGGGCATTGAAGGTGGTATTGAAAACACCAACTATTTCGCCACCACCGATTCAGGCGCTTACGTTCTGACCCTGTTTGAACGGCTCAACCACGATCAGCTGCCTTTCTACTTGTTTCTCATGAAACACTTGGCAGAAAAAGGCATCCCGGTCCCCAACCCAGCCGCCAACCGCGATGGCGACATTCTGCATACCGTGGCAAACAAACCCGCTGCTGTCGTCAATCGCTTAAGCGGCAAAAGCCAACTCGCCCCCGAAGCGGTTCACTGCTCGGCCGTTGGTGACATGTTGGCCCGAATGCACCTGGCTGGCGAAGACTTCAACCGCAGCCAACCCAACTTGCGCGGCCTGCCATGGTGGAATGAAACGGTACCGGTGGTGCTGCCATTTTTGAACCAATCACAATCTGTCTTGATTCAAAGCGAGTTAGCCTACCAAAATCACATTGCGCAAAGTGCGGCTTATCAAGCCCTTCCCAAGGGTCCTGTTCACGCTGATTTATTTCGCGACAATGTCATGTTTGAAAATGAAACATTGACCGGCCTGTTCGATTTTTATTTTGCTGGCGTTGACACGTGGCTGTTTGATTTGGCGGTGTGCTTGAACGATTGGTGCATTGACTTGGCCACGGGACAGCACGATGCAAAGCGTGCCAATGCTTTGCTCAAGTCTTATCAAAGCGTCAGGCCACTGGGTCGTGCAGAACGTCAGCTGTTGCCCGCCATGCTTCGTGCCGGCGCACTTCGATTTTGGATATCGAGACTTTGGGACTTCCACCTGCCCCGTGATGCCGACATGCTGATACCGCACGATCCCACTCACTTTGAACGGGTATTGAGAGCGCGCGCAGCGTGCCCCTTTAAGCTTTGGTCATGAAACTCAACATCGTTCCTGCAAAACAAGGCTTGGTTTGGGTCAAGCAAGGCATTCGTACTTTTTGGCGACAACCCCTGGCCTTCACAGGGCTGTTCTTTTTATTCATGGCTTGGGTCTCATTGTTGTCCATGTTGCCCGTCATTGGCGCTGTCCTTGCTTTGCTCGTTTTGCCTGCGGCCACATTGGGCCTCATGGTGGCCACAGAGCAAGCAACCTCCGGCAAATTTCCCATGCCCACCGTCTTGATGGTGGCATTTCGGGCTGGGCAACAAAGATTCAAAGCCATGCTGGTTTTGGGCATGCTTTACGCTGTTAGTTTTTTAACGGTCATGGCCCTCACAACTTTGGTCGATGGCGGGAGTTTTGCAAAGGTCTATTTGGCCAATGCCCCCATCACCCCCGAGGTGGTGGAAGCGGGCGATTTTCAAATGGCAGTCTGGCTCAGTACCGTTCTGTACATTCCCATGTCCATGATGTTTTGGCATGCGCCAGCGCTGGTTCATTGGCACGGTGTGCCGCCGATCAAGAGCATGTTTTTCAGTGCCATCGCTTGCTGGCGTAACTTGGCTGCGTTTGTCGTTTACCTGGTGGCCTGGGCTGGCTTTTTTGTGGTTGGCGCCACTGTCATTTTGACCATCAGCAGCGCTCTTGGCGGCAATGATTTGACAGCAGCCGTCCTCATGCCAGGGGCTCTGCTCATGAGCGCCATGTTTTTCACCTCGGTCTATTTCAGCGTCAAGGACTGCTTCGATTTGCCGTCACCCGGCAGTGAAACACAAGCGTAAAAAAAGCCTGCAAAGCAGGCTTTCTTATTGGTCCTAAAGCGCTTGGATTCAATGGTGGTGACCATGCGCCCCATGAACATGACGATGTTCAATTTCTTCTTGAATGGCGGCGCGAACGTCCAGCACGTTCAATTGAAAACGCAAATTTTGCCCCGCCCAAGGGTGATTGCCATCCAGCATCACCGTGTCGCCCTTGATTTTGACGACATTGAAAATGGCATCGCGCCCATCAGGCGTTCGGCCCCGCAATTGACCACCGACTTTGACACCGGCCGGAAAATCTTTTTTCGGCATGGTTTGCATCAAACTTTCATCGCGCTCGCCAAAAGAATCTGCGGGTGACAGCAACAAAGTGGTTTGATAGCCTTTCTCTTGTCCGTCTAAGGCCTCTTCAATTTTGGGCAATGTGTTTTCATAACCGCCATGCAAGTAAGCCATCGGCTCTGCTGCAGCTTCCAACAATTTACCTTGTGCATCTGACACTTTGTATTTCAAAGTGACGACGGTGTCTTTTTCAATTTTCATGGGTCTTCTTCCTAAAATTCTTTTCCTAAAATTCTAATCATTCCACAGGCGTTAACTTGGCCACTGACAAGGCCAACCATTTCACCCCGTGCCTTGGGAAATTCACTTGCGCCCGCGCGTCGGCGCCAGCACCTTCTACCGCCAATACTTTGCCTTCACCAAACTTGGTGTGAAACACTTTCATCGCCACTTTAATGCCATGCGAAGGCTCTAATTTTTGCACAGGCACGGGGGGGCTCTTGTAAGTCTCTGCCGAGCCCAAGCTGCTTTGCCCCCAAGCGGGTTTGGCCTGAAAGGCTTGCGCTGGAGACGTCCAGCCCCCACCCAGCCCTGATGCGAAGCCAGGATTCTTTGGGGTGATCCATTTCAGGCACGCTTCAGGCAACTCGTCCAAAAAGCGGCTTTTCAGGTTGTAGCGCGTTTGGCCGTGCAACATCCGCGTTTGGGAATGACTCAGATAGAGACGCTTTCTAGCGCGCGTGATGGCCACATACATCAATCGCCGCTCTTCCTCCAAACCGTCGTAGTCGTTCATGGAATTTTCATGTGGAAACAAGCCTTCCTCCAAGCCCGAGATAAATACCGCATCAAACTCCAAGCCTTTGCTGGCATGCACCGTCATGAGTTGAATGGCATCCTCACCCGCTTGCGCTTGGTTGTCCCCCGCCTCCAAGGCCGCATGTGTCAAGAAGGCAGCCAAGGGCGACATCACTTCGCCATCCTCGGCATTGGGCGCCAGCTCTGAGGCAGTGGCTTCGGCATCACGACCAAAACCTTCTTGGGTGACAAAACTTTCGGCCGCATTCACCAACTCTTCCAAGTTTTCAACGCGGTCTGCACCTTCCTTTTCAGTTTTGTAATGCTCAATCAAACCCGTTTTATCGAGCACCACGTCGATGATTTCGCGCAAAGTCATGCCCGGCGTTTGTTCCCGCATCACGTCGATCATGGCCACAAAGCCAGCCAACTTGGCGCCCGCTTTGCCTGCGGTGGTACTCACAGCGTCATGCAAAGAGCAGCCCAAACCTTTGGCCGCATCTTGCAGTTGCTCCACACTGCGCGCACCAATGCCTCGCGGGGGGAAGTTCACGATGCGCAAGAAGCTGGTGTCATCGTTGGGGTTTTCCAAAATGCGCAAATACGCCAAGGCATGTTTGATTTCAGCACGTTCAAAAAATCGCAGGCCGCCATAAACTTTGTAGGGCACCCCCGCGTTGAAGAGCGCCGTTTCCATCACGCGACTTTGCGCATTGCTGCGATACAACACAGCCACTTCCTTACGTGTGAAGCCATCGCCTTTGACCAGTTGCCGAATCTCATCCACCAGCCACTGGGCTTCAGCAAAGTCACTGGTCGATTCATACACTCGCACAGGTTCGCCCGCGCCTTGATCGGTCCGCAGATTCTTGCCCAAACGATTTTTATTGTTGCCAATCAATGCGTTGGCAGAATCCAAAATATTGCTGTAACTGCGGTAGTTTTGCTCCAGCTTGATTTGATGCTGCACACCAAACTCACGCACAAAATCGGCCATGTTGCCCACGCGTGCACCGCGGAAGGCATAGATACTTTGGTCGTCGTCACCCACCGCCAAGACCGCGCTGCCAAACTCTGCGGGCAAGCCTGCGATCATTTTGATCCAGGCATATTGCAATTTATTGGTGTCTTGAAACTCGTCAATCAGCACATGTTTGAAACGCGCGCGATAGTGCATGCGAATGGCATCGTTGTCGCGAAGTAGTTCATAAGAGCGCAACATCAATTCGCCAAAATCCACCACGCCTTCGCGCTGGCACTGGTCTTCGTAAAGCTGGTAAATTTCAACTTTGCGGCGTGTTTCGTCATCGCGCACGTCAACATCTTTAGGGCGCAGGCCATCTTCCTTGCAGCCCGCAATGAACCACTGCAATTGCTTAGGCGGAAAACGCTCATCGTCCACACTGTGTTGTTTGCACAAGCGCTTAATGGCCGACAACTGGTCTTGGGTGTCCAAAATTTGGAAGGTTTGCGGCAGGTTGGCCATCTTGTAATGGGCTCGCAAAAACCGATTGCACAGACCGTGAAAGGTGCCAATCCACATGCCCCGAACATTGACCGGCAACATGGCCTGCAAGCGAAGCATCATCTCTTTGGCGGCCTTGTTGGTGAAGGTGACCGCCAAAACACCGCCAGAGCCGACCTGCGAGGTCTGTAATAACCAAGCAATTCGGGTGGTTAATACCCGGGTCTTGCCCGACCCGGCCCCCGCCAGAATCAGGGCTGATTCAGAGGGAAGAGTTACGGCCCGCAGTTGTTCAGGGTTCAGGTTGTTCAGCAGGGGCATTGGGTCATACATCCCCCAATTGTAGAAACTCCTGAGGCCTTGTTGGCAAAAAGCAAAACAAAACGGGTAGAATCAGCCACCGGGCCCAAGATTCTTGCGCCCGGTTTTTTTTGCCCGCAAAAAGGCACCCAAAACCGGCCAAGCCAAGCGCTCACTCGTTCTTTCAACGATCCTTTTGGAGCTTGGTTAAATGGAAATTTTTGATTACGACAATATCTTGCTGCTTCCCCGCAAATGCCGCGTGGAAAGCCGTTCGGAGTGCGACGCCGGCGTAGAGTTGGGTGGCCGCAAATTTCGTCTTCCGGTCGTTCCGGCCAACATGAAGACGGTGGTGAACGAAACGATCTGCACCTGGATGGCGCAAAACGGCTACTTCTATGTGATGCACCGCTTTGACCTGGACAATGTCAAATTTGTTCGTGACATGCATGCCAAAGGTCTCTTCGCCTCTATTTCTCTGGGCGTCAAAGGCCCCGATTACGACACGGTGAACCAATTGGTGACGGAAGGCCTGACGCCCGAATACATCACCATCGACATTGCCCATGGCCATGCCGACAGTGTTCAAAAAATGATTCACACACTGAAAGAAAAGCTACCTA